>JAGXHH010000019.1 GCA_024636355.1 Desulfobacteraceae bacterium
CCGTTGTTGCGGCCGCGAAATCAACCGAATAGCCGCGCGTATTGCTCAATGTCGTAATTCGTTCCCCGACGGTCTTAATCACGCGGGCCCCGCCCATGGCGATTCCGGCTGCAATTCCGACACCGCCGAACAGCAGCAGGAAAAACGGCACCGGAACCGTAGCGCCGGGCTGCCCGCTTTTGGCCAGAAAGTAGACCAGGGCCAGGGGACCGACGGCATTGGCCACGTCGTTGGCTCCCTGTGCCAGTGCCACATAGCAGGAGGTTCCGATCTGAATCCGCCGGAATATCGATTCGGCACCCCTTTCCATCTTATCCGGGTCAAGGAAGCGTTGCATCAACCAACGGCCGAGAAGACCGACAAGAATGGCCATGATAATGGACGCCATCACGGAAGCGGTCGAATTCAGGGCCAGGGTTTTGCCCAGGGGCGTCTTGAAAAGAAAAGACAGGACAACCACAAACATGGCCAACCCGATAAAAATGGGCGACAACCGTAAAGCGGCCTCCTGGGCCCGCTGCCGGGAAAGTACCGCCAGGACGATCACCTTGAACATGACGTAGGCGATCACGAGGCTGAACACGGGGGAGACGACCCAGCTCGCGACCACCGCACCCAGTACACCCCAGTTGATCACGGAAGCACCACCGGTAATAAGCCCGAATCCCACCATCGCCCCTACGATCGAGTGGGTAGTCGATACCGGCAGGGATTTCCAGGTGGCAAAAGAGACCCACATGGCAGCAGCCAGCAGGGCAGACAATGCTCCGATCATGGCCACCATGGGATCTTGAAGGATCTCGGGGGAAACGATCCCCTTTCGAATGGTGTCGGTCACATGGCTTCCGATAAATGCCGCACCGATAATGTTCAAAATCCCCGCAATGAACACAGCCTGCCGAAGGGTTATGGCTTTGGCGCCCACAGCCGAAGCCATGGAGTTGGCGACATCGTTTGCCCCGATGTTCCATGCCATGTAAAACCCGATGACAAACCCCAGAGTTAAAATGATGTATTCCAGCGGCATATTTCACCAGATATTAATTATTTATGAAAGCATTCGTTTGTGGCCGCAAAATTGTTCGCTAAATAGCATACCGCCAGTTTCCACGCAAGGTGAAATATTGCCGATTACTCCTCTTGAGGTTGACTCAACTTCCGGTTCATATTAGGTTTCATTCTTACCAGCTGAAATCTCTGCAACCTTAGATAATACACATATTAAATGGAAGAACCGTTATGAACACACCAACACCGATTCACCGGCACACGCCCTCCGGCAGGCCCGGTCCATTGTTCGTCCCCTGTCTGCTGGTCCTGATTCTGATCCTGTTTTTCTCCGATCCTGCTTTTTCCAAAACCGCTGCACCGGAACCGGCCGATGCCCACAAGAACACCCGGGAAGTCATCTGGCCTCACGACGATTCCGATCTCACCCCCTCCCCGGACCTGACCTTCGGCACCCTGGCAAATGGTCTCCGATATGTGCTGATGCAAAACAATCGGCCCGAGGACCGGGTCAGCATGCACTTAAACATTTCAGTCGGGTCTTACCACGAAAAACCGGAGGAGCGCGGCATTGCCCATTTCCTGGAGCATATGCTCTTTTCCGGCAGCGAACATTTCGAACCCGGCGAACTGGTGAAATATTTCCAGCGGATCGGCATGAAATTCGGACCGGATGTCAATGCCCGAACCGGTTTTTTCGACACAACCTATGACCTGGATCTTCCTGCAGGGGATCAAAAAAGTCTCGAGGAAGGGTTCCTCGTGCTGCGCGACTATGCCGCGGGCGGCCTGATTCCGGAAAACGAGGTGATAGATGAGCGTTCCATAATCCTGGCTGAAAAGCGTACCCGGGATTCCGCTTCCTACCGGACCTTTGAGGCGACACTCGAATTTGAAATGCCCCAGGCCCGGCTTTCTGAAAGACTGCCCATCGGTACCGTCCCCGTGATCAAGACCACCGACCGCGCTCTGCTCAAATCATTTTACGATAAATGGTACCGCCCCGAAAAGATGACACTCACTGTAGTCGGTGATTTTGATCCCCGGGAGGCGCAGAAACTGATTGCCTCCCGGTTTTCAGATATAACCGCCTGCGCCTCGGAATTGCCGGCGCCCGATTTCGGTGAAATCAGCCATCAGGGCATTGTACCCTTTTATCATCACGAAGTGGAAGCCGGCAGCACCCGGGTGGCCATCGAAGTAATCCGTAAAGAAGCCGTGCCGCCCGATAGTAAAACGTATCAGCACACGCAGATTTTAAGCGACATGGCGGACCGGATCATTACCCATCGATTGAATAAAATCCTGAACAAGCCGGACGCGCCCTTTACCTCAGCAGATATCGGCGCCGGCCGCTATCTGCACTACGTCCGTGCGGCAGAAATCAGCGCGGATTGCGCCCCGGAGGAATGGAAGAAATCCCTGTCCGTGCTTGAGCAGAACCTGCGTAAGGCACTCTCCTTCGGTTTTACAAAATCGGAAGTCGCCCGGGTTCAAAAAGAATTTTCCGCAGCGCTCGAACAGGCCGTCCAGGCCGCACCCACCCGGGAAAGCAACGAACTGGCCGGCCAGATCATTAATGCCCTAAACCAGAAACGCGTATTTCAATCGCCCTGGCAGCGGCAGGCGCTCCTTGAACCGGTCGTTGCATCGGCAACGCCGGAACGCCTGCATCAGCTTTTCAAAGAAAACTGGGCACCGGAGCACCGCCTGGTACTTGTCACGGGAAATGCGGATTTGACCAAAAACAACGATTCCCCGGAACAGACCATCCGTTCCGTTTACGAGGAAAGTAGAAAGACTGCGGTGAAAAAGCCTGTGGAAGCAGATGCTCTTGAATTTCCATATCTTTCCCCTCCCCAGACACCGGGCGGGATCAAATCGAGGGAAGTCTTGGAGGATCTGGGAATCACCCGGGTGGTATTTGAAAATGGCACGTCCTTATTAGTGAAAAAGACCGATTTCAAAACCGATCAGGTCCTGGCCACTCTGAGCTTTGGGACCGGTGAATCCGCGGAACCCAAGGAGCTGCCGGGTTTGTCGGAATTGTCCCAGCAGGTGGTCAATTTAAGCGGATTGGGAAAACTTGACCGCGATGAGCTCAGCCAGGTCCTGGCGGGAAAAAACACCGGCGTCTCCTTTGCGGTGGAAGAAGACAAATTCGTTTTCAGCGGCATGACGATCACCAAGGAAACCCGCCTGCTGTTCGAACTGCTCTATGCCCGCATAATGGACCCGGCATTCCGGGAGTCGGCCTACAATATGGCAATCCGGCAGTTTACCCAGGAATATCAGTCGCTGACCCATTCGGTGGAGGGCGCCCTGCAGCTCGAGGGAAAACGGTTTCTGGCGGGAGGCGATACCCGGTTCGGTTTGCCGCCACTCGAAGCACTTAAGGAAACAAAACTGGAAAATATCCGCCAATGGATCGGCAGCGCCATCACATCGGCCCCACTGGAAATCGCCGTTGTCGGGGATATCGATACGGAACAGGTCATCGAACTGGCCGCCATCTTTTTCGGCACTCTTCCGGACCGTTCCGTCAGCAAAGAACCTGAATCGAAGCGTAATCCCGATTTTCCGGAAACCAAAAGCCTGGGCCTGAAGGTGCCCACCCGCATTCAAAAAGGGCTGCTCCTTGTCTCTTACCCGACTACCGCGATATGGGACATCCATGACACGCGCCGGCTGTCTATCCTGTCCGAGGTCTTCTCCGACCGGATGCGGATCGAAATCCGGGAAAAACTCGGGGCTTCTTACAGCCAGAGCGCCTACAACAATCCGAGCCGGGCCTACCCGGATTACGGCCTGTTCACGTCATTTGTGGTAATCGACCCGGAAGATGCCGGCACAGTGGAGACCGCAATCCGGCAGATTGCCAAGGACCTGAGTCAAAACGGTGCTTCGGAGGATGAACTGCAGCGGGCGTTAAACCCGGTGCTCACCGGCATCAAGCAGTCGCTCAAGACAAACGGTTACTGGCTGAATACTGTAATGAAAGGCGCCAGCCGGCACCCGGTCCAATTCGAATGGAGCCGGACGATCCAGGACGATTATGCCTCCATAACGCTCGACGATATCAACCGGATCGCCACGAACTACCTGAAAAACCCGGAAGCGGCCACACTGGTCATCTACCCGGAAACCATTAAATGAAAACCAGATCACCAGCCATTATCGATTTTACCTGTTATGAATCATCTGTGACGGCCGTGTGCGATCGCATCGGTGCCGGGCCGGTGCTTGCAGACCAGTCGGCCGTACTGATCAAACCGAATCTGGTAACCGATTCCCCGTATCCGGTCACCACGTCCCCTGAATGCTGTGGTGCCATAATCGACTATATCCGTGCCCACAGTTCGGCCGCCATCCTTATTGCCGAAGGAACCGGCGATCCCTGCCGCACCGGAATGGACGTTTTCGCGCGCCTGGGCTACACCCGGCTGGCCCGGGACAAACAGGTGACGCTGATCGATTTGAATACCGAACCGGTAGTGCGGCTTGAAAATCCGGAATGTCCCCGATTTCCTGAGTTTTATATCCCGCAAATCGCCCTGGACCACTTCATTGTATCGGTTCCGGTATTAAAAGCACACAGTCTGTCGCAATTTACCGGCACGCTGAAAAACATGGTGGGATTTGCGCCGCCGGCCCATTATGCCGGCGACGGCGGCATATGGAACAAGGCGGCCTTTCATGTGAATATCCAGCAGGCTATAATTGACGCCAACCGTTACCGGCGTGCGGATCTGACCATCTTAGATGCGGCTGTGGGATTGGCGGACTATCATCTTGGCGGAAGGCGCTGCGAGCCGCCGGTCGGCAAACTGATCGCCGGGTTCGATCCGGTGGCCGTCGACCGGCTTGCCGCCGGCTTGCTCGGCCTGGACTGGAGAGAAATCGGGCACCTGGCCGTGGAGTACCCGGATTAGAAACTCGTTTAATGGGTTGCAAACCGCAAGGAATAATAAAAATATTGCCGTTTGCCCGAAACCGATACCGGCGGCAGTTCTATCGTTTTCCCATAAACGTCCTTTACAGCCAAAGCATGGACGCCTTCGTTCATGGGAACCCGGGCCAGG
>JAGXHH010000160.1 GCA_024636355.1 Desulfobacteraceae bacterium
CAGGTCGACCAGTCGTTCGGAGTAACCGCTTTCATTGTCGTACCAGGAAAGAACCTTGACCTGAGTGCCGAGTACATAAGTATTTCCAGCATCTACAATCGAAGACAGCGGGCATCCGTTGTAGTCGATGGAAACCAGGGGAATTTCACTGTAACCGAGTATGCCGGAAAGTTCATTTTCAGCCGCGTCGTGAAGGGCTTTGTTTACCGCTTCGACCGATGCCGGTTTTTCAGTCACGACAACCAGGTCAACCAGTGAGACGTTGGGAGTCGGCACCCGAATCGCCAGGCCGTTTAATTTGCCGTTGAGTTCCGGCAGAACGAGACCAACGGCTTTAGCCGCACCAGTGGTGGTCGGAATCATGGAAAGAGCAGCCCCCCGGGCCCGTCGCAAGTCCTTGTGCGGGGCATCGAGCAGTCTCTGGTCGCCCGTATACGAATGGACCGTCGTCATCAAGCCGCTGACGATGCCGAACTGCTCATTGAGCACTTTGGCGATCGGCGCCAGGCAGTTGGTGGTACACGATGCATTGGAAACGATGTGATGGCTGTCAGGATCATACGTCTGATGGTTGACCCCCATTACGATCGTATGATCCGGGCTCTTAGCCGGCGCGGAAATGATCACCTTCCTGGCTCCGGCTGCGAGGTGCTTGGCTGCACTGTCGCGGTCTATGAACAGTCCGGTGCATTCGGCGACAATGTCGACACCGTACTGTTTCCATTTGAGATTGGCCGGGTCCCTTTCGGCCATAACCGGGATTTCCCGGCCATTTACTTCAATCGCATTTTCTTTTGCAACGATCTTCGCATCGAGCCGCTGATGGACGGAATCATAAATGAGCAGGTGCGCCAGTGTTTTTGGATCCATTATATCGTTCAAGGCGACCACTTCGATATCCGAACGCTTAAGTGCCGCACGAAATACGATTCTCCCGATTCTGCCCATGCCATTGATGCCGAGTTTGATTGCCATTCGCTATCTCCTTTTCAAGTTAATCCGCATAATCATGGCGTCTTCGCTTTGACCTGAATTCTCTGAATAATAGTTCGGCCGGACGGCAATGACGTCGAAGCCGAATTTTTTATATAAATTAACAGCTGCCCGGTTAGAAGGCCGGACTTCGAGAAAAGCCGCCGAAATCCGCATGTCGTATGCCTCTTGCAGGCACTGACGAAGCAGATGTTCGGCGATTCCCTGCCGGCGCACCGCGGGGATAACCGCAATTTTTAACAAGTGCATCTCACCCGCAATCGTGTGAAAACAGGCGTATCCGCCAATTTTATCTGATGATTGCGGGGTATTTATATCTATAATATAGTTATGGGCATACGGTTTGTGCAACTCGTTTAAAAACGCAACCCTGCTCCAGGGATGGGCAAACGAATCCCGTTCTATCCGGGCAACCGTCTCAATGTCCGATTCGCGCATCGGTCGTACCATCATTGCAGAGGGACTACTCCCGCTTATTGCCTTTAAGAATATCGCTGGCCAGCGATATGCTCTTTTTCCCATACGCTTCTATGGTTTTCGCCATCTCGTGAAGCGTCTGTTTCCGATTGCGCAAATTGGCCGCCTTGATCAGAACCGGCAGATTAACGCCGGAGATCACCTCAATCCGGCCTTCCTCCAGAAAGGAATAGCTCAGGTTCGAAGGGGTCCCTCCGAACATGTCGGTCAATATGAGAATCCCGTCGTTCTGATTAACCGCTTTAATGCCGTCCTGTATTTTCTGGCGCAGCTTATTGACATCTTCTGTCAAGTCAATGGAAACCGATACGGTTGCCTCCGGTCGCTCATTAAAGATTGTGCCTGCCGTTGCAATGAGCGCTTCGCCGAGTTGTCCATGTGTCACGATTACAATGCCGACCATTTGACTTCCCTGAATCACAATTTGAGTTCCACATTCTGATGCAACTTTCGACCAGGGCGATTCGTGAATCGCCCCTACGGCTGAATCACGATTTTATTTCCACATCCCGGTGCAATAGCTTTATCGTGCGGCCCGGTTTGTTGATATGAGAATAGAGGGCATCAGCTATGGCAACGGAACGGTGTTGTCCGCCAGTGCATCCCACGGCAATCGTGAGATATGCTTTGCCCTCTTTTTCATAGAGCGGGAGTAAAAAGTCAACTAAATCATAAAATTTCTGTAAAAATTTCCGGGTGCCGTCGTTGTTCAGGACAAAATGTTTTACGGCTTCATTTCGCCCATCTAACGGTTTTAACTGGGGTACGAAAAACGGATTGTCAATGAAACGTACATCCATGATCAGATCCGCTTCCTGCGGAATGCCGTGTTTGTAACCAAAGGAAAGCACGGTAATCCGCATCGGTACGGATACCGAAAAGCTCTCCGCGATGCTGAAAATCAGGGACTTCAGATCGTGTATGGTATAGGTGGACGTATCGATGGTACGGTCTGCCAGGGCCTTGATCGGGACGAGCTGCTCAATCTCGGTCCGGATCCCTTCAATAAGGGTTTTATCCTGGGACAGGGGATGGTGACGACGGGTCTGACTGTAGCGCCTGAGAATTACCGATTCCTCTGCCTTGAGGAATAAAACCTCGATATTGTAACCCTTCTGCTTTATTTCGGCATGGATCTCAGGAAAAGCCGTCAGAAAACCTTTTTCTCGCAAATCCATGACAAACGCAATGCCGGATAAGCGGACGTTAGCCTGGATGGGCAGTTCCAGAAACTTGGGCAGAAGTTTGACCGGCATATTGTCCACACAATAAAAACCGGCATCTTCGAATGCCGCCAGCGCACCGCTTTTCCCGGAACCGGATAAACCGGTAATAATGATAATTTTAAAATGTTTCATAAGCAGTAGGCTGTTGTTTCAGTTGCGCTGTAAGGGTTATGCTGCAGTTTCAGAAATCCTCATCGACTTCGGTGATGATCCGCACCACGTCTTCGGCTTCCCGGGCGCTCCGGAGTTTCTCCTTGAACGCCTCCTCTCTTAGAAGTTTTGATATCCGGGCAAGAAGCTTTAAATGCAGACCCGTTGAATTGTCGGGGCTCAGCAGAAGGAAAAAAATATCGGAGGGTTTGCCGTCGATGGAATCAAACGTAACCCCCTGCCGGCTCAGGCCGAACCCGAGGACCAGCGATTCCAATCCCTGGAGCTTTCCATGAGGAATGGCGATACCGTGGCCGATTCCGGTGCTGCCCAGCCGTTCTCTTTCGATGAGCACCCGGACGATCTCCCGGTGATCGGTTTTAGACATTTCCGAAACGGGGAGGGCAAGTTCGTCGAGGACCCCTTTTTTATCGGTGGACTGCAGATCGGTCAGTATGGTTTCTTTATGCAGAAAATCGAGTATTTTCAATGTATCTCTCCGCTGAACGTCACTGTGCGTATCAACCCAGCGGTTGAATAAGGCCTAAATCTCCGTCCTTGCGACGATAGAGCACGTTAACCTGGTTTGTCCGGGCGTTGGTAAAGACCATGAAGCTGTCGGAAATTAAATCCATCTGCATGCTGGCCTCCTCAATGTCCATCGGTTTATATTCAATGCTCTCAAGCTGGATCTGGGGAAGAGACGCCAAATCTTCATCCGGCAGCAGCCTCACGGCCTCGACAAACTCAGCAGGTTTTGATTCTCCCCGGTTGGCCGGGCGATAATTTTTGCTCTTTTCTTTATGGCGCTTCAGTTGTTTTTCCAGCTTGTCCAGGGCTTGATCAATCGATGCATACATATCATTCGATTGTTCACGGCATACAATATTGAAACGGTCTCCGCTCAGGCGAATTTCCGCATGGTGCCTGATTTTTTCCACGGAAAGAACGACTTGTGCTTCTGCAGGGTTGTCCAGCAGTTTATCCAGCCGATTGAGCTTGTTGCTCACATACTCTCTCAGGTGATCGGAGGGATCGATATTCTTGAACGTAACAGATGTTTGCATAAGCCCCTGCCTCCTTATAACTGTTTGCGTTTGCTCGATGGGAGTATGCCCATCATTTCTCTGTATTTGGCGATAGTACGCCTGGCGATGCGAATGCCGCCGGTTTCTAAAAGATCGGAGATTTTTTTATCGCTGTACGGCCTTTTATGATCTTCGTTCAGGACAATCTTTCGGATTTCCTCCTGGACGCTTGCCGAAGCAATCGTCTCCCCGTCGGAGCAATTGATGGAGCTGTTGAAAAAGAATTTCAGTTCAAAAATACCGTGGGGGGTAAAGGCATACTTGTTCGTGGTTACCCGACTGATGGTTGATTCGTGCATGCTGATGTCTTCGGCAACATCACGCAGGACCATCGGTTTGAGGTGGGAAATGCCCAGATCAAAAAAATCGCGCTGAAACTTCACGATGCTGGTCATGACATTGAAAATGGTTTTTCGGCGCTGCTGGATGCTTTTGATCAGCCATTCCGCAGACCGAAGGCGGTCCCGGAGATACGAGCGGGTTTCCCGGTTGATCTGTTCTCCGCGTTCGGCGGCTTTTTTATAAACGGAATTGATATAAAGCTGGGGAACGTCCTCATCGTTTAGCCTAACGATATACTCATCGGCTTCCTTGTAGACATAAACATCCGGCGTAATATAGATCTGGTCGTCATCCCCATACCGGTCAGCGGGGCGGGGGTCCAGGCTCCGAATAATGTCAACGGCGGCAACGACGGCTTCGAGACTGGTTTTCAGTTCTTTGGCAATCAGCTGGAACCGCTTATTTTCGAGATTTTTTAAATGGTGCTGGAGAATTTTTGCAACCAGCGGGTTTTCGATGCCGAGTTGCTGCGTCTGTATCAGCAGGCATTCACATAGACTTCGGGCACAGATGCCCGGGGGATCGAAGGTCTGCATAGTCGACAGAACCTGTTCGACTTTTTCCAGCGAAGAGTTGGCATTGCCGGCAATATCTTCGGTCGCCATATCGACGTAGCCGAACCTGTTCAGATTTCCAATAACAAGACTTCCGATTATTTCTTCTTCCGCTGTCGGTTGCGTCATCAGCAATTGCCATCTCAGGTGGTCGGCCAGTGAGGTTTTGCTGGCTGTAAATGCTTCGTAATTCGGCGCTTCCTTTTCTTCGGATTCAAAATGAACCTTGCCCGTCGAGCTATATTCATCAATATAATGGTGCCAGTCGAGGTTGTCCTCAAACTTTTCCTCCATGGTGACTTCCCGGTTTTCAAGAGGTTCGGTATGTTCCGAATGAACCTCTTCGGAAGTTTCCATGGAGTCGGATTCTTCTAAAGTCGGGTTGTTTTCAAGCTCCTGCCGGACCATTTCGACCAGTTCCATGCGGGATAACTGCAGCAGCTTGATGGCCATCTGAAGCTGAGGTGTCATTACGAGCTGCTGTTGCAGCCGGAGATTCTGTTGTAATTCGATTGCCATATTAGAGTGTAAACCGATTTCCGAGATAAATTTCCCGGGCAGTGGGACTGGAAGCAATTGTTTCCGGTGACCCGGATTCGATAACCTGCCCGTTATTCAATATATACGCTTTGTTGCAAACACCCAGGGTTTCACGGACGTTGTGGTCCGAGATCAATACGCCGATGCCACGTCCCGTCAAATGAAGGATGATGTTCTGGATATCGATGACCGCCAGGGGGTCGATTCCGGCAAACGGTTCGTCTAAAAGAATAAATGCCGGGTCGGTGGCCAGGGCGCGACTGATTTCAAGGCGGCGCCTTTCGCCACCGGAAAGCACCACCGCTTTCTGGTCGGCCAGATGAAGGATGCCGAGTTCCGAGAGGAGGGCATCGGCTTTTTCTCTCTGAAGGGTCTTTGAAATCGGCAGGGTCTCAATAATGGCCATCAGGTTCTTTCGGACCGACAGTTTTTTAAACACCGAAGCTTCCTGGGGGAGGTAACCCACACCTTTTCTGGCCCGCAGGTACATTGGCAAATCGGTGATTTCGTCCGAATCAAGGAAAACGCCGCCGCTGTCCGGTTTGATCATGCCTACGGTCATGTAAAACGTTGTCGTTTTTCCGGCCCCGTTCGGTCCCAGAAGTCCGACGACTTCACCGCTGGCAATGGTTAAATTGACCCCGTCGACAACGCGCCTGCCACTATATACTTTTACCAGGTTGCTTAAGGCAAGTATCGTCATGGTATGCGTTTCTTTTCCGATTTATTGCCGCCGTTCGAATCGATCAAATCGCTTTCGGATTCAAAAACCGCTTCAACACGGTCCCCTGCACCCCCCGTGACGGAGACCTGCCCCGTACTGCGGTTCAATACGATTTCTTCACCATTTATATAATTGCCCTCACTTTCGATACGGGCTTTTTTGCCGGTCAGGACAAGAAGTCCTTCTCCGGAGGTATAGACGGCCTGATCACCGTAAGCAACCTTATCTTCAAACCGTATCTGTACATCGCCGGTGGCCACAATCTGTCGAATAAGATCTTCCTGCGTGCCGCCGCCGGATGACAGGTCTGCATCTTCCTTGTAATAAATTTTTAATGCGTCCGCCCGGATCGTCGTATCCCCCTGAACGGCGTTGACGTTCCCGGAAAATTCCGCATAACGGTCCCTGGTGTTCGAAACCATGCGATCGGCGGTAATATGGATTTTCGACGGGGATTGCGAACTGACGACGGCTGTTTCGGAAGCCGGGGCAATGGCCGGGAACAACATATGAACTGCCAGGAAAAGGACGAACCATAATTGTGGTTTGGTAAACCGGCAGCGCCGGTGATCATTTGAGCATATCACTAAACCACCCCTCGACATGTCCTTCAAAAATAATAGTACCGGTTTCGGTATCATATGTCCCGGAATCCGCCCTGAAACGAACGAAATCTCCCGTGATTTCAACCGGCGCATCTATGCGCATCATATGGGATTCCTGAATATATTTCAAGTGTTCGGTTTTTAATGCATACTGCGGATGACGGGCAATGACGCCGCCACTGGCCGTCACATCCTTGGTTGACAGATCAAGACGTCCGCTATCTGCCGTAAGGACTATCGGCTGCTGATCGTTCGTGAAGATGGTCGCCGACAGTTTCGTCAAGACCGCCATCTGTTGATCGGAAAACAGCTTTGCAGATTCGGCATTCAATACCAGTTGCTTCCGACCTTCTTTCATGGCCACATGCTCGAAATTGTTGATCGACAAAGTGGCTCGGGTATCTTCGGGCGCCGCCGGTGTATCGACAATATTCGTCGACATCCGATAGTTGACGAAAACAGATACGATCAAGCCGATCGTTACTAAAATGGCAAGCCACAGAAACCATTTGAGCCGATATGATCTGGTCATTCCCACTGTTTCAATACATCCGTCCAGAGACCTTTAGCCTTGAGGATAGCGTCGCATACTTCCCGGACCGCCCCTTTGCCGCCCGGGCGTTTGGTCACAATCGCCGCACAGGCTATAACCGCCGGTTCCGCATCGGCTACGGCAATCCCGACACCGACCTTTTTCATGAGGGAGATATCCGGCACATCATCTCCGATATAGGCTATTTGGCTGATATCACAGCCGGTTTTGGCAACGATGGAATCGATCAGTTCGCCTTTTCTGAGAACGCCGTCGAAACAGAAATCAATGCCGATTTCTTTAATTCTTCGATCCAGTGCAGCCGAACGCCGGCCGGTTACAATGCCGAGCGTCACGCCGGCCTGCTTGAGCAGCTTCAAACCGAAACCATCTTTAGAATTGAAGCATTTCGTTTCCGTATCCGATCCGGTCAGAATAATTTCGCCGCCGGTTAAAACCCCGTCGACATCCATGATTAATAAGTTGATTTTTTCCAGAAGCTTATCCGTCATATTTAATCTATTTCCTTAAGCTGCGAGATCCGTCTAATCCTGGTTCAAAACGTTTTTGATGGCAGCAAGCTGGCGGACAATGGCTTCCACATCTTCGAGCCGAATCGAATTGGGGCCGTCCGAAAGCGCCTTTTCCGGTTCCGGATGAACTTCGAGGAAGATGGCATCGGCCCCGGCAGCAACGGCGGCTTTCGCCAGTATGGGTGCATATTCGCGCTGTCCGGCCGAAGATCCGCCGGCACCCCCCGGAAGTTGCACACTGTGCGTGGCATCAAAAATAACGGGGCACCCGGTCTGCTGCTGCATGATGCTGATGCTCCGCATATCGGCCACAAGGTTGTTGTATCCGAACATGGCGCCGCGCTCGGTCAGAAGAATCTGCCGGTTTCCGACAGACCGGACCTTTTCGACCACATGAATCATATCCCAGGGAGCCAGAAACTGCGCCTTTTTAATGTTGACCGGCTTGCCGGTCCGGGCGGCCGCAAGCAGAAGGTCGGTTTGCCGACACAAAAAAGCGGGAATCTGCAGAATATCGAGTACGGCTGCGGCCGATTTTATTTCAGAAACCGCGTGCACATCGGACAGAACCGGAATGTCGAGCTCCGAACGAATCCGGGACAATATTTCAAGCCCCCTGGCCAGCCCGGGTCCCCTGTATGCATTGATCGACGTCCGGTTGGCCTTATCATAGGAGGCCTTGAAGATAAATGGAATACCGAGTCTTGTGCAGATGTTTTTCAAAAAAGCAGCGATCTCAAAGGTCGCCGTTTCGTCTTCTATTACACAGGGGCCGGCGATCAGGGCCAATGGGCCGCTGCCGCCGACAGCAATGCCATTAATATTTACCGGATCCATAACCTATTTCTCCGTTCATTATCGGATTAACTGGAACTCTCATGCTTTTTCGGGCGGGCGTTTACGATACCGGGTGATTGAAATCCTGCTACCTGTTACCCCGCAAGGGGGCAAAAGTCAAGATGCGAAAATAAGACCTTGCCTACAACGCCTTGAACTGCTAAAACCCTTGAAACTTTATATTTAGACGGGATTGCAAACAGTATGAATTTCAAACGTAAAGAAAAAGGAAAAACTCTGAAATACTGGGTTATCGCCATTCTGGCCCTTGCGGTGGTTGTCTCTGCAGTATGGCTTTTTATAAACAGAATGGAAGGTACCCCCCCGATGGTTCAACTGGATATGGGTTCCAAGTCGATTCCCGCGCAGTACGATATATCCGGCAGTGTTTCCGATACGAAAAGCGGTATCCGGAAACTTTTTGTCGCCGTGGTGCAAAACGGCACAGAGACGGTCCTTATGGACACGGCTTATGAAAAAACCGGCAATGGGAACAGCGTGCGGCATCGGGTCGAGTTCAACCTGCCGGTCAATGCAAAAAAAATGGGCCTGACCGATGGGACGGCCACGATCCGGATTGCGGCATGGGACCACTCCTGGCGGAAATGGTTTGACGGCAACCGGACCTATCAGGAGCAGGAAGTCGTCATTGATATGACACCCCCCCGGGTATCGGTGTTAAGCCGGCAGCACAATATCAATCAAGGGGGGGCCGGACTGGTGATCTACCGCCTGTCGGAACCGTGTGAAGAACACGGCATTCATGTGGGCGACGAATTTTTCCCCGGCCATGCAGGGTATTTCGAAGATGCCGGAATTTACCTGGCTTTTTTCGCTTTAAAACATGACCAGGGTCCGGGTACCGAAATTCTTGTAACAGCAGTGGATTCCGCCGGCAATACCGGAAAAGGCGGGCTCTATTACCACATCAGCGCCAAACGGTTCACTTCGGAGACCCTGGGCATATCCGACCGGTTTCTGAATAAAATTCTTCCGGCCTTTGAATCGATTGACGGGCTGGAACCCGATGCCTCTTTGCTCGAGCAGTTCTTGTTCATCAACAAGGATCTTCGCCAGAAAAACAATCAAACCATCTTATTAAACGGGGCGAATACCGACCTCAAGATTCATTGGGACGGCGCATTCCTGCGCCTCCCCAATTCGGCACACAAAGCCGGTTTTGCCGACCATCGATCCTATCAGTACGACGGCAATATCGTCGACCGGCAATACCACCTGGGTATCGATCTGGCCTCGGTAATGCATGCGCCGGTTCCGGCCGCGAATGCCGGACGCGTCACGTTCGTCGATGAGGTCGGCATTTATGGGAAAACGGTTATTGTCGATCACGGTTTCGGCCTGTTTTCGCTTTATTCTCATTTAAGCCGGACCAGTGTCAATGTAGCCGATCACATCGAGAAAGGGGATATCCTCGGTTACAGCGGAAGCACCGGGCTGGCGGGCGGCGATCACCTGCATTTCGGCATGTTTGTCAACCACATATTTGTCAATCCGCTGGAATGGTGGGATGCGTCCTGGATCCATAACAATATCGTCAATAAACTGGAAGAAGTCACGACACTTGCCGCCGACTGACACCGGTGCATCAATACAGCGACCCGATTATTTTAGAATCAGCACCTCTCGGTTGCCATATAAAAGTTTTTGTTTTATTTTAACAAAAACACAATTCAGGGATACGCATCGAAAAAAAATCGAAAGGATTCCCTCATTATTCCAAAACCAGAAGGGGTTGCCGTATACATGGAAAATCCACAGCAAGGGGTGGTAACGTCAACATTGAAAAAAAACACCAGCACACCGGCAAGCGATGCCGGAAAGCCAGCCAAGAGCAGGCTCCGGGAAAACATCGAAGCCGTCGTCATTGCCATCATCCTGGCCCTGTTCATCCGGACGTTCGTGGTTCAGGCGTTTAAAATTCCTTCCGGCTCGATGAAGCCCACGCTCCAGGTGGGCGACCACATCCTGGTCAATAAATTCATTTACGGAGTCAAGCTGCCGTTTACGGACACGACCCTTATTCCGATAAGCCAGCCCGACAGAGAAGATATTATTGTTTTCGAATACCCGGTGGAACCCGACAAGGATTTTATTAAACGGGTTGTCGGCATTCCGGGCGACAAGGTTGAAATAAAAAACAAGCAGGTTTTCGTAAACGACAAACCGGTTGACAGCAGTTACAGCATGCACACCGATGGCCAGAACCTTCCGGCCACGGTTAATCATAGAGACAATTTCGGGCCGGTTTCCGTTCCGGAAGGCGCCTATTTCGTCATGGGGGACAACCGTGACAACAGTTATGACAGTCGTTTCTGGGGCTTTGTCGAAGAAGAGGCGATCAAGGGAGAGGCATTTATCATTTACTGGTCCTGGAACAGCGAAGCTGTCGGGGTCAGGTGGAATCGAATCGGGCAGATACTGAAGTAGGCGGAATTATCGATGAGATGGACGAAAAAAGATATTCTGGATATCGAGTCGCTTTCCACGGATGAAATCACCCTGCTTCTGGAAACCGCTTCCGGTCTTAAAGAAATCTCTGATAGACCTGTAAAAAAAGTACCGACCCTCAGGGGAAAAACAATCGTTTTGTTTTTCCTCGAACCGAGTACGCGTACCCGGATATCCTTTGATATCGCTGCCAAGCGGATGTCTGCGGATTCCATCTCCATTGCCGCATCATCGAGCAGTATCGTCAAAGGCGAAACCCTGATCGATACGGCAAAAAACATTGAAGCCATGCGGCCTGACATCCTCGTCGTCCGCCACTCCTATGCCGGTGCCCCGCATCTGCTGTCAAAACATCTCGATATTTCCGTCATCAACGCCGGCGACGGCATGCATGCCCATCCTTCCCAGGCCCTTCTCGACATGATGACCGTTCGGGAAGTGAAAGGCAAACTTGAGGGATTGCAGGTGGCCATCATCGGCGATGTCGCCCACAGCCGGGTCGCCCGTTCGGATATCGTCGGGTTTACCAAAATGGGGGCAAGTGTCTGCGTTTCCGGCCCACCTACGATGATACCGCCGGGAATCGAATCGCTCGGCGCCCGCATATCCGCAAACGTCGATGCGGCTGTCGAAGAAGCGGATGTCATCATTATGCTTCGGATTCAGAAGGAACGGCAGCAACGTTTTCTCATGTCCTCGGAGCGGGAATACTCTTTTCGTTACGGATTAAACCGATCCCGGCTCCAACGGATCAAGCCCGATGCGCTCATCATGCACCCGGGCCCGATGAACCGGGGGGTGGAAATCGCACCGGAAGCCGCCGACGGCCCGTTTTCCGTAATTCTCGAACAGGTCACCAACGGCGTGGCGCTCCGGATGGCCATGTTCTACCTGCTGGCGGGAGGCAAGCGAAATGCGGATTCTGATTAAAGGCGGTCGACTCCTGGATCCCGGCAATATCGACTGCGATGGGGAACTCTACATTGTCGACGGAAAAATTGCCCGGGTGCTGACCGGCGGGGCAGGGCGAGAGGAACTGGCGATTGATCTTGAAATCGATGCAGCCGGCTGCCTGGTGACTCCCGGTTTGATCGACATCCATGTCCATCTGCGCGAACCCGGTCAAGAATACAAGGAAACCATCGAAACAGGCATCCGTGCAGCTGCTGCCGGAGGGTTCACAGCCGTTTGCAGCATGCCGAATACGGCGCCGGTAAACGACAATTCTCAAATTACCCGCTACATCGTCGACACGGCCAGTCGTTTGGAATCGGTCCGGGTCTATCCGATCGGGGCAATCAGCATCGGACTGGCAGGGGAACAGCTTGCCGAGTTCGGCGAGATGCAGGCCGCTGGCGCTGTCGGCGTCTCCGACGACGGCCGGCCGGTTGCCGACTCCCAGTTAATGCGCCGGGCGCTCGAATACGCCTCGGCATTCGGTCTCCGGGTAATTTCCCATTGTGAAGACGTCGAGCTTGGTCATGGGGTGATGAACGAAGGGGCGTATGCCACCCGGATGGGCTTGTCCGGGATACCCAATGCGGCTGAAAGCGTCATGGTGATGCGGGATATCGCATTGTGTGAACTGACCGGCGCGCCCGTGCATATCGCCCATGTCAGCACCCGCCAGTCGGTCGAAGCGATACGGGCCGCCAAACTCAAGGGACTGCCGGTCACCGCAGAAACCGCTCCCCATTACTTCACGCTCACCGATGAAGCGATCGGATCCTATGATACTCATGCCAAAATGAACCCGCCGCTGCGGTCCGAAACAGACCGGCAGGCGATACGCGACGGCCTTTCCGACGGTACGATTGACGCCATCGCCACCGACCATGCCCCGCATAATGTGCTCGAAAAGGCGGTGGAGTTCGATCGGGCCGCCAACGGGATCATCGGCCTGGAAACCTCTTTGTCGTTAGGACTCCGGCTGGTTTCTTCCGGCACGCTCAGCATCGGGCAACTGGTGGAGAAAATGGCCAAAAATCCGGCGCGCATCATCGGAAAGCGCTGCGGTTTATCCGAGGGTGAACCCGCCGATATCACTGTGATCGATCCCGATCGCACCTGGTGCTATCGTGCC
>JAGXHH010000161.1 GCA_024636355.1 Desulfobacteraceae bacterium
GTCCAAGGGAACAGGGTTGGGCCTGTTTATCGCCCATCACATCATACGGCAGCATGGCGGGGAAATTACGGTTGCCTCGACGTATGGGAAAGGCACCACTCTGACAATCCGTATCCCCCGGCATCGAGTGGTTCGTTCACGAATCGGAGACCCTCTCGTAAATAGAGATTCGGCGCTGTTTAATACCGGATGAAAAACTTTGCATTCGGATCAAAGTAATCTATGGTTCCGTTTTATTATCGGATTTACATTATGCGATTAACGACAAGAAGCCGATACGGGCTGCGGATGATTCTCGATCTGGCGCTCTATGCGGGAGATGGCCCCGTCCCCTTGAACGACATCGCCTGTCGGCAGAAGATCTCAATGAAATATCTGGAACAGCTTATCAGAAAGCTTCGCGCCGGCGGACTGGTTCAGAGCCAGCGGGGGGCTTGCGGCGGCCATCAGCTGGCGCTTTCCCCGGAGAACATCACTGTGGCAGATGTTGTGCGATTACTGGAAAATTGCAGTGCGATCACCAATTGCGCGGAGAATGAAGAAAAGATCTGCGGCGTGTGCAACCGGGCCGGCGACTGTTTGTCCCAGTGGGTATGGATCGAGGCAAGCAGGGCGCTGTTTGAACGCCGTGATCAGATCACCATTTCCGAGTTGATGAAAAACCGCAGCCAGTTGATCAATGAAATCCGGACCTGTCAGCATGCGTCAAAGACGCCTTCCTGATTATTTCTAATTGCCTGCTCCCGGGCCGGGTACAATCTTGTCGTGTTTTGCCGCAGCTCGGATGTCTCCCAAGGAGGCCGGTATTATCCAACCGTTTCGCTCCGCATGTCTGGCCGCCTGTTCCGTATCGGAATCGTGCAGGAGCGGCACCCCGTATTCATCCTGTAATTGTTTTGTGATCTCACCGACGGCCGCCAGGCGGCCGGAAATGCCGATATCCCGGATGTAGACCGCCAGGATTCTTTCAGGAAAACGCCGGACGATTTCCTGGTAAGTTTCCGGGTCGCGCTGTCCGCTGTCACCGATGAGGATAAAGGGCAAATTCTCATACAGATTCAGCAGTCGCGTAATCTGCCCGACTTTGAATGCTCCGGGCCGGTACGCGACACCTTTGGCAAATTCAAGACTGTGGTCGCGCAACAGCATCGGACCTTCTGGAAGTTGCTGAATCTGGAGGAAATCTTCGATCAGGTCGTAGAGGTTCCAGGGGCTTCGCGATACATAGAAGATCGGATTTTCAACCTTCTGGTCCCGCCCGCGGGCCAGCGCCTGGTAAAAGGCGGCCACACCGGCAAAAGGCAGCCGTGTGCGGGCATTGCTCGTAAACATGAGCATCATCATCTTTATCAGGTTGGTTGCATGGGTTTTGATAATCGTGTCGTCGATATCGCTGACCACCCCGAAACGGCAGCCGTCAGGTGGGATCAGCACTTTGCCTGCGCTTTGAACCGGCCCCTGATTTCTGATCACCTCATCGAGCAGTTCGAATGTAACCTCATTCCATAATGAGGGAGACTTCCGCCGGGAATCTAAACGGAAATCCAGGTCAAAATACCCTTCATTGTTGGTCACCGCTATTTTTGAAATACCGTCCACAGATGCGCGCACCCTTACGCCGGGGATCTCGACATTGGAAAAGCGCTTGAAGGTCGCCTGCATGTTCGTCCGTATCGAATCCGTATCCGTGGCCTGGCTGATTGCATTGCCTTCGAGGACCCGCCCCTTCAAAAAAAAACGGTTTTCGGTCCCGTGTCCGTTGTAGGCGAGGATCTGGAGCGGACCGAGTCGGCCCGTACGTTTCTTGAAACTCAATTTAAACCTGTCGACATGCTGCTCGATGTCATAGGATACCTGCCCGAGTATCCGTCTGAATTCCGCCATCAGCCCCGTTTTCCTCTCTTTACGTTTCTCTGATTTCCCGAAATCGCGGAAATTGTTTTTCCGATTATTAACCTAAAGAATATAATTAGCATGGATTGCATTTCGAACCAGCAAAAAGGCCGCGGTAATTGTTGTCACCGCGGCCTTTCAGGAGTGATTCGGGAAAAAAGTTGCGTCGTTATTTTTCGGCAGCGGCCTTAATTGCCATTTCGCGTTCGAGCAGTTCCAGCATTTCCCGGGCGTTTTTCGACATGTACCACCGGCCGTTGGCGAACACGCCGTAATCGGCACCCATCATTGCCGAAGCGAACCGGATGGAGTTGGCGAAAAACAGCCACTGCTCCACCCACTTGCGTTCGAGGACTTCGTTAAAGGGGCTGTCACCGGATTCAAGGCCGGAAACAATCTTTTCATCCCATCCTTTCTGCAGGATCTGCGTGGCGATTCGCGTATCGGCATTGGTCGTGGCGATCGCCTTTTTAAATTTTTCGAAATGCCCGTCGGTCCAGCTGGTGCTGTGACACGACGTGCACACCTTTTTCATGGCGGCGGTGCGCTGGGCCATGGTCTCTTCATTTATGAGATAATCCTCGGCCGGTGTGCCGTCAAAAGCTGTGGGCAAAGGAAGTCCGTCTTTGTTTTTAATCAGGGTTGTATCCGGCGATTTCGGATGGGCATGGGCGTAGACCAGGCCGAAAATCCGCCAGGAAAGTCGGTCGTTCATCTGGTGGGTGCGTTCGGCCCGGATTTCTCCCGATGGGGATGCCAGCATGCTGACATGGCAGGCCGCGCAGGTGGGGGCGGAAAAATCTTCGCCCACCTTCCAGGGAACGGACGAAAAATCCCAGTCCGACGATGCATGGAGCGACCGGTAGATATTGCCGTGCTTGCTGACCTGGTACACTTTGTAGGCCGGAACATCGGGCCCTTTGTGGCATTGGGAGCAGGTATCGGGTTTCCGGGCCATTTCAATGGAAAACTGATGCCGGGTATGGCATGCGGCACAACTGCCCCGGGTATTGTCCGGATTGATCCGGCCCACCCCCTGGTTCGGCCACCCGCTGATCACCGGAAAGTCCATTTCCCCCATTACCGTGTCCCGGACGGCGGTTTTTTCAACCTGCAGCTTCGTGCCGTGACAGGAAAGGCAGGCGTCCGCATTGGTCTGGTCATCGGGGTGCGCATGCGCGACGAGGGTCATGTTGTCAAACGTCATCGGCCCGTTGATATCGGTGATCAGGGTTTGATAGACGGCATTGTGCATCAGGTTGCCGTACGCCTGGGACATTTTATTTTTTTCAAACTGATGGTCTTCGACCGGGTGGCAGACCGAACAGTCGCCCGGGGTGACCACCGTGTGCACCAAGTGGCCGTTGTGGTCGAATGTGTCCTTGTGGCGGTCGGAATTTAATGTGTGGCATTCGGCGCACCCGACCACGGTGTTTGAAAGTGAAGGTGGAAGGGTTTTAGCTGAAATCCGGCGCTGCTGCGCCGGCTGGCCCAAGGCCTGCCGTGAAATAACCCGGGACATGCGGCTTTTCGACCAATCTTCGACTATACCCGGGGTGATCTGCTCATGGCAGGCAAGGCATTCGCGGGTCTGATCGCTGACGCTGGGGGAATCCTGGCCGGATACGGGAACTGCAGCCGATACAATAATTATGGCTGCGAATACGATCCGGTGTACGGGATATTTTCTGGCCACGCAGGTCTCCTTTTGCAACCGTTCTTGGTTTTAATCATTTAATTGGTGAGAAAACTCTTGTATTGCGCTGAGCGGTGTTTTTGAAGAAAGGAAATTAAAAACAAATGCCGTGCACGTGCACGAGCACGTGCACGAAAACCAAATTCCGCTGAACGCATTATTCGTGCTCTGTTCGGTTTCCTGGTTTATACCAAGAGTTCACCTGATTTGTCAAAAAAGGGTTTAAGCGGGCAGCAATTCTCGGTGAAATGTGTCTGTGATTGACGGGTGACCATGTAGGAGCGGGCCATGCCCGCGAAAATGCATCCACCATCGCGGGCATGGCCCGCTCCTACGGAGCCTTTCGACGTTCACCGGGAATTGATTTTAAGCGGGGAACGGAAAAAAGCATGCCGTCAAACCGGTTCTCACGATTTGACGGCATGGCGGGGGAGGGGATTTATGACGCTTGAATTTCGGTCGAATTTTCCCAGAGACCGTGAATGTTGCAGTAGGATGCCGCGTGCAGGATGCCGGATTTTCTGGTTTTCATGGTTGCGGTCACCTTGTGATCCGTATAGACCGGCCCTTCATCCGGTCCTTCCACGTGTTCCCCATGGGCATTGAATTCAAAACAGCCCACGTCATAGCTGAACTTCTCGCCTTCAGGTTTAAAAAAAAGACGGATCCAGCGAATATGATGCTCGGTGGTGTTGGGATGGCTGATTTCTTCCCCGATCGCTACCTGCACATCGAATGGCTCATCCACCCGGACGCTGTTCGGACACTTGATAACCGGGACATGCTTTTCCGATTTCCAATCGGCTGTCTGGAAAAGCTCACCAATCTTGGCCATGATTTCCTCCTTTTGTATTTTGTCTTGCATTAAAACGCTCACCGGAGAAAGCGTACCGTTTCCCTCATTTGTAAAAAATAAGGCGATTCGATCCGGCACGCTACATTGAAATTTACACTGATAATCATTTGGTTGGTCCTGACGAATGTAGTGTTGCTCTCGTAGATATAGTGTTCGTAAAAAAGCAAAATTATTCCGCCGATAGATTCTACATGTAGACCTCATATTATCCGGCAGGTGAATTGATTCCTGCCTGATAATCAACTAATTGATTTATATTTATTAAATAACATTTTAGATGCGTAATCCTTGTAAAGGATAGTAGGGTAGAACCCGTATTTCCACCCGCATGAACCGTTCGATACTGTATGCTCGGATGTACCTTTTTATGGCCCAAATCCTCGCGATGCCCTGCCGTCCGGCTGTCTTCGTTCAAATCGCCATACCTTTGAATGTATTTTAAAATACCAACTATCCCCTATATATCTCCTCCGCCGAATCATTTAAAAATGGTTACAACATCGGAAACACATGAGTTTATCCCCGTCGAATAAATTTGCTGAATCCAGATATTCGTCACTGATTCAATTTCAAAATCGCAAGGAGGAACACAATGCTTAATGATCCGCTACATGTTTCAACAGAAGCGAAAGTAAAGGAAAAAGGGGAACCCGCAAATATCGCCATCATGGGTGAAACGCTTTCCAAAAAGGCCGCACTGGAAGCCAAAGCGAAGGCCAAAGCCGATGGCAAAAGAAAGAAGAAATTTGATCCGGTTCAGCAATACATGGCGGACATCCGGAATCATGGACTGATCACCCGCGAGGAGGAGAAGGAACTGGCCATCCGGGTTCAGCAATATGATGACAAGGAAGCGTTTAATAAAATGGTGGTATCCAACCTCCGGCTGGTTGTGAAGATTGCCTTGAAGTTCCAGAGATTCTGGAACAGGAATCTCCTCGATTTAATCCAGGAAGGAAATGTAGGGTTGATTCAGGCGGTCCGAAAATATGATCCGCACCGGAATGTGAAATTTTCCTATTATGCCTCGTTCTGGATCAAGGCCTACATCATGAAGTACATCCAGGACAACTGGCGGATGGTCAAGGTCGTGACCACGGAAGGGCAGCGGAAACTCTTTTACAAGCTGAAACAGGAAAGAAAAAAGCTTCGAAGCATGGGCATAGAACCGAATCCGCAAGTCCTTTCCGAAAAATGCGGCGTAAACGAATCGGAAATCGTCGAAATGGATCAACGGCTCCAGAACTGGGATATTTCATTGGATGCCCCGGTTAAGGAGGATTCGGACACGGACCGGATCGACCTGGTCAGAAACGAGGGCAAGTCCCTGGAGTCTCAGTTTTCCGATAAAGAAGCAGATGAACTGGTCAACAGCAAGGTCAGCGCGTTTCGCAAGACCATCTGCAAACGGGAACGCGAAATCCTGGACCTGCGGATCTTTTCAGACACGCCGATGACACTCCAGGCGTTGGGCGACCGCCTTGGACTTTCCCGCGAGCGGGTCCGGCAGCTTGAAAAACACATCATCAGCGAATTGAAACAGTACTTGATCGACAGCATTCATGATTTTGAGGCCCTGGCCGGGCTTGATCTGGCCAAGATGTCGGCATAGTTCCGTTCACCCCCAGCCTGCAGGCCGGCCATTTTTTTTCGGCCGGTCCTGCAGGGCGTTCGGTCTTTTTCTTTTCTCGGATTTCCTCTTTTATCAAATATTATCCATTCATCCCCCCTGCCAATTTCTGAATATCACCGGATGTTTCTGAGGTTTACATGTCGGTGATCATTTTTTTGACCTTTTCATAGCGGCACCCGGTTGTTGACATGATCAAAAACGAATCTATTTTTGATAGTCAGATGAACGTACTTTTCATTGCACGGCACATTAAAAAAAAATGCATCCCTTAGCCGATTCACAAAAAGCATTCTGTATATGCAGTAGACCGGTACCGGAAAACCGAACCGATCAGAAAACGGTGGATGCTTCTTCATGCGAGAAATGTGAGGAAACTCGTGAAGGGTTAACCAAACCAAGAAAACAAAGAGAGCGGAGAGGAAATAATCGTTAAGAAATTTTTTTGGATTCCCTCCTGCGGTGGAAAAAAAGACTTTTATATGCAATCGATACAGCCGGAGTGACGTTTTCATTTTTTACTCAGGAAGAAATACAGGTCTTTTTGATAAAGAGATGTCAAATGCGCATTTTCGAATGTAAAAAAAACCCAATTTTTCGTTTTTTTATTTACTCTATGTATCAATTGAAGCTATAATCTCCGAAATTTAAAGCCTTACGATATTCTTTTTCACAGCGATTGCTTTTTTCAGCCACAGCGCTGGTGGAATCCAATAAATTTTGTTTACACAGGAAAACCAACTGATGGAAAACAAGAAAAAAGTAATTATTGCAGAAGATCATCAGCTGTTCAGAGAAGGCCTTAAAGCGATGCTTATGGGACGCGACGACCTGGAAGTTATCGGTGAGGCCCAGGACGGATTGTCGGCAATTGAAGTGATCAAGAAAAACCAGCCGGATCTGTTGCTGCTCGATCTTTCCATGCCGCGATTAAGCGGCGTCAGTGTGGTCAAAGAAGTGAAGCGCATGTTTCCGGCGATCATCGTGCTGGCCTTAACGATTCATGAATCGGACCAGTACGTCCTGGAAGCTTTCGAGTCCGGGGTAAACGGCTACTGCATCAAGGATGCCAGCCGGGAAGAACTGCTGGTGGCGATAAACAGTGTGTTGAGCGGTAAAACGTACATCAGCCCGGGTATTGCCGATAATGTAATGGAAGGATATCTCGAAGGACGTAAACGGTTAAAAAGCCATTCCGCCTGGGACACCATTACCCCAAGGGAACGTGAAGTGCTCAAGTTGCTGGCTGAAGGATACTTGAACAAGGAAATTGCGGATTTCTTGAATATCAGTGTCAAAACGGTCGAAAAACACCGGGCCAACATAATGAGCAAGCTGAACCTGCACAGTGCGGCCGCTCTGACGGCCTTCGCCATAGAGCAGGGGATTGTTCACAAACAGAATTAATCACATTAAAATTTCATTTGAGCTATAAACTGCCCGGTTTTAAAACCGGACAGTTTTTTTGTTTGCGCAAAAGTCCTGCTATTTCCTGAACCTGTTCAGCGTGTTCCCGCCTGCTGATACACCTGCCGGTAGTTGGCATACAAGTCCCGAACCCGCCGTTTCAACGCCTTGATCCGTTGTTCGTCTTCTTTGTTGGACCAATGGGGTTCGTGAATTGAAAACAGTGAGTTGCTCAGGTCATCAATCACATGCTCGGTCGCCTCGCACCATTCACCGGTACAATAACCCGCCATCTCCGTGGCTTCTGTGATCTGGTTGTCGAGGGAATTTATCGATTGCTCCATGGCATCCAGATAGGTGCGCCAGGCATCGATTATTTCCTGCTGCAAATTGTCTTTGGGCATAGACATGATACGTCTCCTTTCTTCTTTTTGTTTCCTTCATAACAGCTTTATCGCATTGACATTTTTAACAATAAGAGGAATGGAGAAAACGGGAAATAGGTAAAATAACGTATTTCCCTTCTGAGGGGACCCTATGTGCGGGGGGTGGGATTTTTAAACCGGGAAGATCAGGCACAGGTCTCGGCAGGCAGGGATACGGTAATTCGTGTCCCTTTGCCGGGATGGGATTCGAGACAGAACATACCGCCGCAGATCTCCGCTCGTTCCCGCATCCCCTGTACACCATGGCCGCTCAAAGGGTCTTCGGAAATAAGGCCGGTATCGGGTTCAAATCCGACGCCGTTGTCTTCGAGGGAAAGGACGACATGGCCGTCGGTTTTGCTTAAGGTCAGATCGATGCTGTTTGGGGCGCCATGCTTTGCGGCGTTGTTCATCGCCTCCTGCATGATCCGGTAAATGACGATCTTCATGGAATCTGAAATCTGGCTTTCATCGATGTCGATGTACTGGTTGACTTCGATCTGCTTGTAAAATGCTTTATATTCCCTGCAAAACCAGGAAATCGTGGGGATCAGCCCCAGATCGTCCAGGGTGGTCGGCCGCAGGTTGGCGGAAATGCGCTTGGTCTCCTTGATCGTAGACATCAGGTAAGACACGACCTGTTCCAGTGAGATGATATCGGTGGGCGGCGTCTCGGTCATCCGGGAAAGTTTTTCCTCGAGGCTGAATTTGATTGCTGCCAGACTGGCTCCGATACTGTCGTGCAGATCCTTGGCAACCGATTGACGATCGGCTTCGAGTGCATGCAGCATCCGCTTTGACATTTCCCGGAGCTTGGCCTGGGAATTCCGGAGTTTCTTTTCGATCCGGATACGTTCATCGATCTCGGCTTTCAGGGCGTCTACCGTATGGGACAGTTCCATTGTCCGCAGCCGGACCCGTTTCTCCAGTTCTCCCCGGATACGCTGGAGTTCAAGTTTTTCCCGTTTTCGCGTGGTGATATCATGAAAGATTCCCACGCCCCCCGTAATCGTTCCCTGTGGATTCAGGATCGGGGAGGTATTGACCAGCACATGGCGCAAATTTCCGTCCGGCAGGGCGATGTCCATTTCAAGGTCTTCGATGACTTCGCCATGAAATACGGTGCGACTTAGAGGCTGATCGATCGGGTCATCGGTTTTGCCGTCCGGATACAGCATTTTCAGATCTGTGTGGGTTTCATAGGACTGTCCATGGGGGATCGGTTTGCCATAAAGGCGCTCGGCTTCGGGGTTCGACATCACAATGCGGCAGTTTTCATCAACCACCAGGATGGTCTCGGGTGCACTGCGGATGATGGCCTGCAGGGCGGACCGTTCCTGTTCCAACCGGAGCATCAACTCTTCCTTACGGGTGTTATCGCGCGCCACACAGACCACTCCCATGATTTCACCGTCATGGAACAGGGGAAAAGATGAGATGGAATACGTCAGCATCCGATTGTTTGAATCGATGAAACGAAATTGTTCGCTGTTGACGGTTTCACCAAGGAATGCACGTTTTACAGGCATTTCATTGTAGATAAGCGGCCTGCCATCGGCATGCTTCAGGTGCAGGTTTTCAATGATGATTTCCATCGGTTTGCCTGCCGGATCGCCGCCCAGCATCCGTATGGCAGCCGGATTTGTCAGAATCGGTTCGGCGTCCGGGGAAAGCACAATTACCGCATCGCGCATGGCGGAAAGTACCTGGGTCATTCCCGTTGCCAGCCGTTCGGAAAGCCGTGCGGCCAGTGTCCCGGACGGTTCATTCTCCTCGGGGATCGCCGTTTTGTCGTTTTCTTCAGCCGCGGAATGCAGTTGCGCGACAAAGCAAAATGAATCGATATTTCCGTTTGTATCGCGGTTGGCAATAATTTTCTGCATGACCGGGATAATGCGGCCATCCCTGGCGAGCATCGCCGCTCCGTTCTCGCAGATGCCATTTCTGCCAGCTTCTTCGATGCCCCGGGTCTGTATTTCCCCACAAAAAGGTTCGCTGAATAGGGAGGCTACCGAAAGAGTCTTTTGATTCCCGCCATTTGAAATGCCCAGCAACCGGCAGGCCGTCCGGTTTAAAAACAGAACTGTTCCTTTCGGATCCGTAACAGTGACCAGTTCGGGCAAGTGATCGACAATGGACCGAAACGCTGCTTCCATGACCTTCACCTCCGGGGTACGGGCATTTTGGTATTAAGGCACGATCGGTGAATGCCTTTACGAGACCATCAACTTTTCATGTAGCACTTTTTCCAGGGATCGCGGCTGAGGGTCTGAAAATTGTTCAAGGCACGGTACAATGCACCGATGGCCAGTTCAGCGCAATGATGGGACGCTTCGGGCAGTGTCTTTAAAAAATCGATGACCTGTTCGGTTGTGACCTCCCAGGCCGCCTGTACGGTACCCCCTTCAATAAACCGGGCCACGGTATACGCACAGGCGCGGGTATTGATGCATCCGTCGATATGGAGCGACACCTGATCGATACGTGTATCTTTTACCGTTAAAAACATTTCGATGGTATCCCCGCAATCACCGGTATTTTTGCCGTATCCGTCGGGGTTGAGCAACTTCTCGTCTCGATCCGTGCGAAGGGCCATTTCCAGGAAAATTTCCGAATGGTCCTGCCAGAAATCGAATTCTTTTTCCGTCATGTATCCGCCTTTAATCTAAGCCGATGACGATATTCCGGATGAAAACAGAATGTCTGACCGGCAGTGTTTTCGAAGAAATCAGGAAGATTTGTTGTTGTGGCACTGTCCGCAGAGGATGGGACCGGCTTTGCTCTCAAGATGGCAGTTCCGGCACTGCAGGTGATAGACTCGGATCAAGTCCATCCGGTCCGAATCGGGGTCGGACAGATGACATTGCGAGCATTCCATACCCACGGAATCCACATCGGACAGTTTCCGCCCGTTCTCATACATGTGGTGGCAGATACTGCATAATAATTGATAATATCCTCGAGTCCGCCGTGGCAGTTGTGGCACGGGGCGATGACCACTTCAGCCCCCTTGTCCCGGGCCGCGGCAAGCTGATCGGCCTTGACACTGTTGCTGGTGACCCGTTTGTTCTTGTAAGGGGGGCCGCAGTTGATCACCCCGCCGCCCGCGCAGCAGCAGTAGTTGTGTTCCCGGTTCGGCTCAAGCTCGATGAACGTGTCACAACTCTGCCGAATCACGTTGCGGGCCTGTTCATGCAAGCCCCGGCCCCGGACGATATTGCACGGATCGTGCAGGGTAACCGGCTTGTCGAATTTTTTCGAAATCGTCAACCGGCCGTTTTGCAGCAGTTCATCATAGAATGCCACTGCATGGACGACCGGAATTGGCGGCGTTTTCCACCCCAGTGACCGGTTGCCCACATCGTGGACGGAACGAAAGGCGTGGCCGCATTCGCCCATGACGATCCGCTTGTTCTTCAGTCGAATAGCCGATTCGAAATGAACTTTTTTCAGCCGGGCGGTCAGTTCCGCATCGCCGGTATACATGGCCATGTCGCTGTTGTCCCAGCCCGGAAAAACACTCATGGTCCAATCTGCGCCCGCTGCATGCATTATCGCGGCCATCTGATAGATCAGCTGGGCGCGGAATTTGGGTTCCGGGCCGATAACCGAGTAAAAGATATCGGCCCCTTCCTTTTCCAGGGGAATCCGTATTCCGGGAAATTCGTCCCGGGCTTCTTCTTCCTGCCATTGGAGGGTGTCGATCCATTCGTCTTCCTGGACCCACATCTGGTTCATGGTGGCCGAATGGCTGTGGGCGGTGTCCTGGATATACTGGGGCACGACCCCGAGCTTGTGGCAGATCCGCCGGACAAAGAGCATCAGGTAGGCCACATCGATGCCGAACGGGCAATACATCATGCAGCGCCGGCAGAGATTGCATTCCGTAAAGGCGATCTCACAGACACTTTTCAGCGTCTGTGGATCGATTTTTCCTTTTTTGCGAATGATTTCTCCCAGCGTCTGCCGGACTTTGGCGGCCGGCGCATAACGGGGATTCCTGTCATTCGACAGGTAATGATGGCAGGCCTCACTGCACAAACCGCAGTTCATGCAGGTATTCATATACGTTTTGAGCCGGGCGCCGCCTTCGGATTTCAGCATCTTGCCGACGACGGCTGCAATCTTTTGTTTATGACGCCGCACGGTTTTTTCCGTGCGGTTTTGCTGCCTTTCGGTAAAAAATACTCTATACTAAAAGATTTTAAATAATCAAGGATTGTCCGGGAAAAGTTGAATGCGATATTGATGACCTCCTGAAAAGATTCAGGCGTTTAATTTGCCGGCGACTTCGGCAACTCTCCGGCCGAGTTTTTCCGCATTGTCACGGGCGTTGGCATCCGGGGCGCCGACGCATGCCGTCCCATAATGGCCGGTGGCGGACATCGGGTCACCGACAATAACCATGCCGTATATCAGCAGGGCCTGTATGATCGACATCATAGTGGTTTCCTTGCCACCGGTCGGATCGCCTGAGGTGGTAAAAACCGCCCCCACCTTGCCCTCCATTTTTTTTCGAATCCCCACGAAATCGTCAAACACTTTTTTCAGGGGGGCCGCCATGCTTCCGAAATAGACCGGCGAGCCGGCCACGATTCCGGCCGACGCCACAAAATCATCCTTGGAGACCTCGTCGGTGGTCTTCAGTACCGCCCGGCAACCTTCCACTGATTCGACCCCCTTGGCGATCGCCTCGGCCAGTCTCCGTGTATTGCCGCCTTTTGAAAAATACAGCACCAGAATTTGCATATGATCCTCCTTTTAGAATTGATTGTCATGCCAGCAGGGTGGCCAGCAGCCCGGAGAGGACGATGCCGTCGAAGGTGCCGGCGCCGCCGATGCTGGCCATGCTGGTGTTAATCTTGTGAATTTCCTTCAGATGGAGCAGGTCCGCTCCGATCAGCGGCCCGAGTACACCGGCACAGAAGGCGATCAGGGGGGCCAGTTCCCTGAAAAAAAGAATCCCGCAGATGGCGGCCACGAATGCGGGCACCAGGGCGGGCATGGCAATTCCGACCTTGGGTACCGGCTGGGCAATTTTATAAC
>JAGXHH010000162.1 GCA_024636355.1 Desulfobacteraceae bacterium
CATCTGCGAGCTTGAACAACCCGGGCTCCGCCGGCACCAGCTGCTCCCGGATCTCGGCCAGCCAGCCGGGATGCGTGAAATCGCCGGTGCCGACAACCGTAATCCCTTTCCGCCGCGCGGCCAGGTACAGGTTTTGAAAATCCAGGCTCTTTGCCGTAGCGCGGGAAAACCGGGAATGAATATGCAGGTCGGCGATGAAGGTCATAAAAGATAGAATCCAGGAGTCAGAATTCAGAAGCCAGAATAAAAGCAGAATCAAAGAGTCAGGAACCAGAATAAAAAAAGCAGAATCCAGGAGCCGGGACAATCTGATTATCAGATTCGCTCCAGTGATGGGCAAGCCAGAACTTCTTGGTGCCAGGGAGATCGCATCTCCTCTCGCAGAGACGCAGAGAGCGCAGAGGAACTCTCAGCGTCCTCAGCGGCTCTGCGAGAGAAATCATTAACTGGAGTTTTCCGGATAGCCGGATTTATTCTGGCTGCTCCTGGAATCTGGATTCTTCTCCTGGCTCCTGGATTCTGCCCCCCCGATTCTTTTTTCCTACCACAGCGAATCTGTGGGTGCAAATACTAACAGGGGGACTTCGACTTCCGGGTCTCACCTAAAAAAGGTCTTGCCTGAAAACGGCTCAACGGGTTATGACTCTCGAGTCTGCGCGGAATTTCTCCCGCTGTGATAGAAACATTTAATTCATATAGTTAAGGCCATTTTTTATGCAATTACTATCGTCTACCATTTCGCTGACCCGCTACCGCGTGGAAGGCAAACTGGCCGATCCGTTCATGGACACGGTCCGCAACGGGCTGAAAGGCAATATCATCCGGGAAATTGACAATGACCCGGCCCAGAAAAGCGTGGGCTGGACCTGTTCGGACCGGCCGTATCAGCCCGATTTTGAAGCCGCCGATATCGTCATCGGAACCCACCTCGTCTTTTCCCTCCGGATCGACAAGAAATCGATTCCGGCAAAGATCGTCACCAAGCACGTCAATGCGGCCGTGACAAAGCGCCTTGTCGAAAGCGACCGGGAGCAGTTGTCGAAAAACGAAAAGCGGGAAATAAAGGATGATGTGCTCCATCGACTCTACACCCGGATGCCGGCCACCCCGAACATCTATGACCTGATCTGGAATTACGAAGCCGCGGAACTCTGGTTTTTTTCCAATATGAAGGAGGCCAACGAGGAGCTTGAAACGTTTTTTTCAAAGTCTTTCCGGGTACATCTGATCCGGATATTCCCCTTTACGGCCGCCGAACTCCTCTGCGATCTTTCGGACGCTGAACGCGACCTCCTGGGCAAACTTTCCCCCACGGTATTTTATGGAGGTGCGCATGCTTGATGTATCTGTTGCCTACAACCGCTACAAGTACCTTGGCCACGAATTTCTCACCTGGCTCTGGTACCAGATCGAAACCGGCCAGGAGGCCCTGATTGCGGCCAATCCGGATATGGTGTCGCTGACCATCGGCAACCGGATCGTCCTGGAAAACAACCGGCACAACCGGGAGGAGACCATCACCATCCGCGGCGACGGCGCCGGCCTGGAAGAGGGGTTGATCGCCCTGAAAAAAGGGGGTAAGGTCACGGAAATCAACCTGGTGTACCGGGCCAAGGAAATGGAATGGCGCTTTAACCTGAAGGGCGAAAGTTTAAGCGTCAGCGGCCTGAAAAATCCCCAGACCGAGCGGGTAGAGAAAAAGGAAGATATCGAAGGCGCCGTTCTCGAACGGATTTACCTCACCGAACAGGTATTGAACCTGGTGCAGAACGTCTATGGCCGCTTTATCCGCGAACGGGTAGCTGTCGACTGGGACAAGGGAATCGCCCGGGAAATCAACGCCTGGATCGATAAGTCGATTGAGTAAGAAGAAGGCAGTATCCAGGAGCCAGAATCCAGAATAAAATCAGAATCCAGGAGCCAGAATCCAGGAGCCAGAATAAAATCAGAATCCAGGAGTTAGAATCCAGGAGCCAGAATAAAATCAGAATCCAGGATCCAGAATCCAGGAGCCAGAATAGAGGAGCCAGAATAGAGGAGCAGGAAGCCGGAAGTCAGAAGTTACAAAGTGTTGCTTCGTACTCAGCCAGATCTAAATGCCTGAGCCGGAGGCCAATACCTCCATTCTGGATTCTGGCTCCTGAATTCTGGATTCTTTTTGCTTTAACCGAGGGATTTACACCAAAAACAGGTCCGTCACCAGAATGCGCAGCCCTATCAGGATCAGGATGACGCCGCCGACGATTTCCATGCGGGGACCGATTTTTTCCCCGAAGTACCGGCCGAGGTAAATGCCGGCAAGTGAGAGCGCCGAGGTGATGACCCCGATCATGACGCTCGGGTACCAGATGTCGACGTTGATCATGGCGAGGGAAAAGCCGATGGCCAGGGCGTCGATGCTGGTGGCGACCGACAGCAGGACCAGGGTGAATCCCTTGGAGGGATTGGTCTTGAGCCGGTGTTCTTCTTCCTTGAAAGCGCCGATGATCATGTGCGATCCGACGAACAGGAGCAGGCCGAAGGCCACCCAGTGATCGACGGCGGAGATCAGCGGTGCGATACGGATGCCGGCATACCAGCCGATGACCGGCATCATGAACTGGAACAGGCCGACATGGAAGGAAAGGCGGAATTTGGCGCGCTTGCCGTCCATCCAGTTGGAAGTTCCGGCGGCTACGGAGACGGCAAACGCATCCATGGCCAGGGAAATGGCGATTAACAGGATTTCGATCAGTTTCATGAGAATTTCCGCTGTCTTCCTTACTTAGAAGAAAAACGGCATTGGTCAGCAATTTGAAAATACGGGGATCGAATCAATCTCTTCTGATTGTGGATTTCCCCCCAAGTTTTTAGCTTTCGGTTTCACTATCAGGCAGACGTTTAAATTTCAATCGTGAAAGGAGAATGAATATGAAAGATGTAGTCATCGTAGCAGGATGCCGGACTCCGATCGGGGCATTCGGCGGTTCGTTGAAAAACATGATCGCTCCCCAGCTGGGCGCCATCACCATGAAGGAAGTGATCAAACGCGCAGGCATCGACCCGGCTGTCATCGACGATGTGCGGTATGGGTCCTGCATGGAGCCGGTCGACGCATTAAACGTCACCCGGGTGGCCTGGCTGCTCGCCGGTTTACCCGACAGCGTACCGGCCGTGACCCTCAACCGGGTCTGCATTTCCGGAATGGAGGCAACGCTTTCGGGCATGGCCATGATCCAGGCGGGCATGGCCGACGTGATCCTTTCCGGCGGTGTCGAGCACATGTCCGGGGTCCCCTATGTGGTCGAAGGCGCCCGGTGGGGCTGCCGGCTGCAGGATGACACCTTCAAGGATGCCATGATCCATGCGCTCCACTGCGGATCACACATCATGCCGCACCCGGAAGACGGTCCGGTCGATGCGACCAAACCGCCGCTTTCGATGTTCGTGGGCAAACCGTACATTATGGGGCACACCACGGAATTTATCGCCCAGCACCTCGGCATTTCCCGCGAGGAAATGGACGAAGTCGCCCTGCGGAGCCACAACAATGCAGAGCGGGCCAACCAGGACGGCTCGTTTGCCGATGAAATCGTACCCGTACCGGTCCCCCAGCGGAAAAAAGATCCGAAAATGTTCGAAAAAGACGAACACTTCCGCCCCGGCCTTACCATGGCCGACCTCCAGAAGCTTCCCCCGGCATTCGTGCCGAAAATCGGGACGGTCACGGCCGGAAACTCCAGCGGAATCAATGACGGATCTGCCGCTATGGTGATCATGAGCGCCGACAAGGCCAAGGAACTCGGCTTGAAACCGCTGGCCAGAATCCGGGCAACCGGCAAGGGAGCCTGTCACCCGTCGGTCATGGGGCTTTCCCCGGTCCCGGCGGTCAAGGACCTGGTGAACAGGAGCGGTCTGAAAATAGACGATTTTGAGCTCATCGAGGTCAACGAAGCGTTTGCCGGCCAGTACATCGGCTGCGAGCGGGAACTCGGCCTGAACCGGGAGATCACCAACGTGAACGGCTCGGGCATCGGCCTTGGCCATCCGGTCGGCGCCACCGGCGCCCGGATCATGATCACCCTGATGTATGCCATGCGCAAACAGGGCAAATCGCTCGGCCTGGCAACGCTTTGCGGCGGCGGCGGAGTCTCCATGGCGGCGGCGATCGAAATTCTGGAATAGGATGCCATCGACTGACCGAAAAGCGTATTCGTGGACCGGCCGTAGGGGCGGGTTTCAAACCCGCCCGCTATTGTTTACCACAGAGGGCGCAAACGAAACGGCCCAAGAATCCTTCCAAGGAACTTGATGATTTCGGTTGGTTTTCGTGCACGTGCACGGCATTTTTACCATGAAGAGCATGAAGAACTTGAAAAAGTCAAAGACATGAGACTTGTATGTTTTTCTTTATGCTCTTCATGGTACTTGAACCAGGGCGGACACGCAGGTCCGCCCCTACAATACGACCGGTCATGTAGGGGCGGACCTGCGTGTCCGCCCTTGCGTGGAAAAACACATTGGGTGGGAGACGCAATTAACCCGGCCGATCGCCCCATGATTTTGCTTCTGCCTTTCAGGCTTTGAACCCTGAACCCTGAACCTTGAACCTTGAACCTTGAACCCTGAACTTTGAACCCTGAACTTTGAACCCTGAACCTTGAACCTTGAACCCTGAACTTTGAACCCTGAACCCTATCTTCCCCTGTTCTTTCCGGATTGAATCTGCCACAAGAAAGGAATCTCTCATGAAATGGTTCGCTCGCCTTGTCGCCCCTGAAGCACACGATCAATGGCAGATGCCCCCGGTCACTTATTACCTGATCCGCATGGTCGACGCCTGCGCTCCGGCCTTTATCCGGGCAAGCGATGCCGAAACCCGCCTGCTGGCCCCCCGGTTGAGAAAGATCCGTATCGATCGGCCGATTTACATCTGCGGCATCGCCCGGGCGGGGACCACCATCACGCTCGAGCTCGTCAGCCGGCACCCGGATACCGGCACCCATTTCTACACCCACATGCCGGTCCCCTACCTGCCGTACTGGTGGCCGAAAATGGAGGCCACCCTCCCGCTTCCACCCATGCCGGCTGTCGAACGGGTCCACAAGGACGGGCTGATGGTCACCAAGGACAGCCCCGAAGCGGTTGAAGAGGCATTCTGGCAGAAATTTTTCCCCCACCTGCATGACGAGTCGCAGTTGAATCCCCTGACCGAACAAACGCGGCATTCCCGGTTCGAACCGTTTTACCGCTCCCACATTCAAAAATTGCTTCTTTCACAGAACCGCCCCCGGTACGTGGTCAAGAATAACTACAATTTCACCCGCCTTGCCTATCTCCACAAGCTGTTTCCCGATGCCCGATTCGTCCTGGTGGTGCGCCATCCGGTCCACCACATCGCCTCTCTGATGAAGCAGCATCGCCTGTTCACGGAAATGGCCGCAAACGATCCAAAGGCCGCCCGGGTCATGAAGACCGTTGGCCATCGCGAATTCGGGGTTGATGTGTCCCTGATCAACACCCGTGGTGACGGATTGATCGGCCGGATACGGGATTTCTGGGCCAAGGGCGAAAACGTGAAGGGATGGGCGCTCTACTGGGCATCGGTTTACGAGTTCGTGGCCGATCAGCTTGAAACGAATCCCGGGGTGAAAAACAATGCCATTGTGGTTCGTTACGAGGACCTGTGCGCCGATTCCGCCGGAACCATCGACCGCATTTTGGAACATACCGGACTCGCCAGTGAACCTTTTTTCGATATTCGTGCCGAATACATCCGGAAACTGAGCCCGCCCCGGTATTATCGGCCTAATTTTACCGATGGGGAACTTGCCGATATCCGCGAGGCAACACGGGATGTGGCCGCCCGGTTTGGCTATACAGAATAAACTTTCACCGAAACAACTGGAGCATTCCTGATGTCCAGATTTGTTTAAATATCGGATAAAATACCCCGTTTTTTTCCGGTCACTACGGGTATTTCCCCATGTTTTCCCGTCCGGCCTTCCTTTACATTTTCAGGTGACTGTAAAGCGAATAGGCGTTTCCTGGCATTTTCTTTAATCCGGTTATCCGGAAAACTCCAGTTAATGATTTTTCTCGCAGAGCCGCTGAGAGTTCCTCTGCGCTCCCAGCGCCCTCTGCGAGAGGATAATCGACAGTATATCGTGCTTTCGTGGGCACCGGGGCTTAGCCGGTCCGGAATTCTTCCAGATACCTTTTCACCATGGCTTTGCACCGTCGATCCGCATCGATCAGCGGGAAGAGTTCGATCAGTTCCCGTTTGGCATGGACTTTCAGTCGCTCAAAAAAGTGGGTTACCGTTTCGATAAGTGCCGCATCGGTCTGCCCGGGGGCAAAACGATGTTTCTGTTCCAGCATCCATTCGAGCTCCTTTTCCAGGATGCCATGTTCCTTCTGGAAATGAAGCACCATCAGGGTGGTGTCATAGGATGCGGCGCCATCAACAGCCGCGGGAAAAAAGACCAGTTCTTCCATTTCGAAATGGCGGAGCAAATCCTTTTTCAGGAAATCAAAAAATTCATGGAGCTTGGAGAAAAACGCCTCATCCTGCTGGGCGACGCCTTTTGAAAACCGAACCACATAATCGGCGATCAGCTTGTGCTCCCCGGACAATCTGGCAATGACGTTGTCGATGCTGTTATCGGTAGTCACTAAAAACCCCCCTTAAAAATTTTTCGCCCGGAAGCGAGCGCTTCCCTGTTGATAAGAACAATATACAAAAGATCTATAGTGACAGTTGCAGGAAAGGAGCAAGTAAAAAGATCACAAACCGTTACTCGGGGCTTGCCTGATACCCATCATGTTTGCGAAAAGCCGATCCGTGCACGTGCACGGAAAACCGGTGACATTAGCCCATAGATGTGCTGACGAAGGAAGCGCATCGGCTGCGTACCGGAAATCTGACCGGTTTCCCATGCAAAGGGAGCTTTATTGGCTGAATAGTTACAAAATCCCTTCATGGATCTTCATGAATCTCATGTTCTTCATGTTGAAAAATCTTGTTCAAAACAAGAAAATCCCAGTTGGAGCTATTATTAATTTGATATGCCCCTAAACCTTAAACCCTAAACCCTAAACCCTGAACCTTGAACCCGTAAAGGAGCGAATCCGATATGAATCAGGCAACTTCCGGTCGTCGGGCACAACACCTGGACATCCTGTCGTTTGCTCTCGTCTACCTCGTGCCCGTCAGTGTGGCAGCGGGGTACTGGATGGGCGGTGCGTTTACGTTTCTAACCCCGGTGTTTGTCTTCGGGGTGGTTCCGGTGATCGATTTAATCATCGGCGTGGATGTGCGCAATCCGGCCGAGGACGAAATCGACCGGCTGGAGCGGATGCGGGCATACCGGGTCCTGACATGGGGCTGTGCGCCCCTGCAGGTTCTGGTAGTGTTATGGGGTGCTCATGTGGTGTCGGGCGGCATGCCGACGCTGACCGAACTTGTCGGATTTACGGTTTCCACAGGGGTTTCCTCAGGGATTCTGGGAATCAATGTCGCTCATGAACTCATTCACCGGGTCAATCACCGATTTGAACCGCTGCTGGGCAAAATCATGCTCATCACGGTTTTCTATGCCCATTGGGGACAAGAGCATGTCGTCGGGCACCATCGGTATGTGGCCACGCCGGAGGACCCGGCAACCGCGAGACTCGGGGAATCGTATTACGCGTTCTGGCCCCGGACGGTGATCGGCGGGTTTAAAAAAGCGTGGGAGTTTGCGGCCGCCCGGATGGAAAAACAGGGGCGGCCGGTCTGGCATCCGGGCAATCCGATTGTCGTCCTGCTTGTCGTCCAGGCAGCATTGCTCGTATTTGTCGGTTTATTCTATGGGCTGCCGGCGGCGGTTTTTCTGGTTGCGCAGGGGATTATCGCCTTTTCACTGCTCGAAATCGTCAACTACATTGAACATTACGGGTTATCGCGGCAGCAGATCGGAAACGGCCGCTATGAACCGGTCAAGCCCCGGCATTCATGGAATTCGAGCAACTGGCTGACCAACCGGTTCCTGTTCAACCTGCAGCGGCATTCGGACCATCATTACAAGCCGGGCCGACGCTACCAACTGCTGCGGCATCATGACGAAGGTCCCCAGCTGCCGACCGGTTATGCCGGTATGGTGGTCCTTGCCGCCATCCCGCCGTTGTGGCGGTACGTTGTGGACCGGCGGGTTGAGAATCGTTGATTGAAAGAAAGATAAGACGGTTTTTATCATACCCGTTCGTATCGGCCCATGATATAGGCCCGATCAACGACGTGATCGGTCATTGCTTTTTCGACTGTCAGCTTGTCCGCCGTGGCATGGAGTTCGAGTCTGATGTCCAATGCATAAAGGCGAAAGAAGTAGCGGTGTTCGCGGTCCGGCGGGCAGGGGCCGTAATACCCGGTTTTGCCTGCGGTGTTCTTTCCCGGCATTCCCTCGGGTTCTTTTCCTTCGGCAATTTCCCGGTTATCCGGGGGAATGTTGAAAACCACCCAGTGATCGAAAACCCCGTCTTCCCGGATTTCTTTCGGCACATCGTGATCGTCCATGATCAGGACCAGGCTTTCGGCGTTTGACGGCACACCGGAGATGTTCAGCGGTGGATTGATATTCTGCCCGTCGCAGGTGTATTTGGACGGGATCTGCCCTTCATTTTCAAATGCACTGCTTGTCAGTTCCATACCCCCCTCCCTTTTTTCTGCGGAATTGAAGTCGATTACAATTTAAAATCATAATCGCGAACGGGGTCGCAAAAACATAGGGAAAATCCTGTATTTTTCCAGGTCGGGTGAGGTATAAAACTCCCGAATCATCGGTCCATGCGTCACAGCCGCTTCCCTTTCCGGAGAAGAGCAGGCCCCCGGTTGTATCGGCATTCGATAAACCTTTGAATTGACCGGAATTGCATGGTAAGGTGTTTTTCAAATTTTTACAGCACGTCATCCAACCTGGAAGGATATATGTCAAATAGAGAGATAATCTTGAAAAAAATGGCGCCCATAATGGTGTATGGACGCCCTCCGCTGGTTTTTGCCGGCATGATCTGTGCCATGGCGGTAATGCTCAACCGAAGCCAGTCGCTTTATATTCTTGGTATACTGCTGTTTTTTGTTTCCATGATTTTCGACCTGGTCGACGGCTGGTTTGCCGAGCGGTTCATCCCGAATACAAGCCTGGCCAAGCTGGCGGACCGGATGATGAACCGGATCGTCTATTCGATCGTTTTTCCCCTGGTTTCCGTCGGGATGATGTGGCGCCTGATCTTTACGGCGCACGGCCATGGACGCCTGCAGCTGCTGCATGCCATATTCGTATTGATTCTTTGTGTAACCGTTTTGATCCGGGATAATTTTGCGCATTTCATGCGCGGGTTCGCCTTGCGCAATGGGCAGGAGCCGGAACTCCGGGAGATAAACCGGCTGCGGACCATCGTGGCCGCCCCTCTCGGCCTGCTCCTCTATATATACGCTTTCTATGTCCCGGCGGACGGGAGCACGAACGCGTTTTATTCGATTATTTCCTGGCTGGGCAACCTGCCGGTGAATAAACTCTTTATTATCGAAATCCTTTTCCTGATCATCAATTTCGGTTCGATCGCCGGATACTGCCGTAAATACGGCACCTATTTTTTAAATGACATCTGCCTGGACGACAACCTGCTGCGGCGGCGCATTCTGTCCGTGTTCCCAAATGCGCTGACCCTGATGAACGCTATTATGGGACTGCTGGCGGTCTTCTTTGCCTATCAGTCGAAAATGCTTGAATCTTACCTGCTGATCATGGGAGCCGCAATTTTTGACAAGCTCGACGGCGCCATGGCACGAAAACTCGGACTGACC
>JAGXHH010000163.1 GCA_024636355.1 Desulfobacteraceae bacterium
CATTATCCCTTGTGGTGCCCGAATCCCGCTACGAGGTGTGGGCGGAAAAAATGCGGTGAAGGTATGAGACCGATTAATTTACAGGTGCCGAATCGGGATCGGGATCGGCAGGCTTTTCCTGCGGGATGCCGTTGATGATATCGAGTGCTTCGGCAAACGGTTTGACGGCGGCCTCACCGGTATCGGTCACCACCAGAAAGCCGGCGTCCGACGGGGCGGCTATCGAACCGGTGGCCACGGTTCTCGCATTGCTGACGCCGAAAAGCAGCGGATTATTCATGCTGTAAACTTTGGGGGCGTCTCCGACGGTTTCAAATACGAGTTGGGTCAAACCCCGGTCGTGGAGCGGTTCCCCGGACCGGGTCGATACGACGAAACGGGTGTAATCGACGGTAACCGATACATGACCCTGGGGGCCGACCGCTATGCCGGAGATCGTTGCCTGCAGGTCGATCATGTCAAACAACGTGAAATCCTGCCGGATGGCGGTTTCAAGCAGAAGCCTGTCGCCCCCGGTGAAATCGGCAGAGACATGGGCCATGAACCGGTCGGGGACCTCGTCTCTGTAGGCGGCAATCATTTCATCCAGGGTTGTCCGGATGAGCGAATGGACGTCCTGGTCTGAAACGGTAATGATCCGGTGGCTCTGATCCACATTATTGGTCTGCAGGCTTTTGTCGACCACCTTGACATACAGATCATAGGTTTGTCCCGCTTCCGGCCGGAAGCCGAAGGAAATCGTTTCGTTGGATAAGAACGCGGCCTTCTGCCAGCTCTGTTTGGCGTCCGTACTGTAATAAACGGCATCGAGGACACCCTGGCTCGCCTGGGCCCTGCCGCGGACAAAGACCATGCCGTCCTGGAGAAACTGGCGGTAAAGTTTGATGGTCCGGTCCGCATCACCAACAACCATCCGGTTGATGTGCAGGTAATCGAGATCGACAACCGATTCGGAAGCCGGCACGGCCTGCCTGGCAAACGGCCATAGTCCGGCATCTGCCCCACCGACCCCGGCAACCAGCAGCATCAAAATAACGATCACCCCGCGGGCAATTGTTTTCATTTCGGTCTCCCTGAGAAAAACGAATTTCATAATTTTAGGATAAACTTTGATGCCCTCGTAAAAAGTCAGTTTTAAGCACAGAGGCGGTACAGCACACCTTTGAAATTTTTTTGGCCCCTGTCTTCTGAAGTTAGTATTTGATTTTAATTCCGGCAAGTATGGTGCTTTCCCGGTAATTTTCGTCCTCGTTGGAAAATTCCAAGTCATTGAATGTGCCGCGCATGTATAGCATCATTTCCTTTAAACCCGCCAGCAGATTGGGCTGCCAGTTGATGATGAAATTGCCGAATGTCCGGCTGGAATTGTTTCCCGTATCTTTTTCCAGGTCGTTTACCCCCAAAGACCAGTTCGAACTCAGGCGGCCGGACGGCAGATCGATGCCCACCCCGAGCGCATATTTATAGGCCCGGTCGTCGCTGGTCGACAGTTCATCCTTCAGCGTCCATCCCCCGAGAAACAGGTTCGGGCTTACCACCAGGCAGTCGATGGAAAACCGGCTGCTCAGGTTGGTGTTGAAGGTGATCTCCTTGTTTTCGATGCGGGAATTGACATCGTTTCTGTGCAGCTTCAGGCCGACGTTCGTGTCGGCCGAAATAAAGCCGAACCGGTCCCGGTAATTAAAATTGTAGATGTCATCGTGCCGGATCTGTTCGGATTCCCGGCGGGCGATTTCTTTGAAATAGGAGATTTTGGCAAGCGCATCCTGCCGGTCAAACAGTCCGGTGTATGCAAATGTGACCTCCGGAATGTAGACATCGGTCTGTCCCCAGGATTTCCGGTCATCCAGGTTGTCCTGGTACCAAAGAAAATTTGTATACAGGTGTATGTTTTTGTTGAAGTTGTACTGACCGGCAATTTTCACTTTTTCCCGGTCCGGCGTGACCGAGCCGAGCGGGTTTTTAAAATCCGGGTCCACTCGCTCGTATTCGAAAAGAATCCGGAAGGTTTCCTTTTCCTCGACGGCTTTTAAGACCACGGCATAACCGTCGACTTCCTCCGAGGATCGGTTGTCTGCAACCCGGGTATCCGTGTCGTTGAATGCCGATTCGCCGGTCAGGGTGAACCCGGGCAACGGCTTGTAATGAAAATCTAGTGAATAGACCCGGTTGTCCAGCAGGGTATTCCAGGGGTGAATCGCCCCGGAGTCCTGTGAATCGATGATGCTGATGCCGAATTGCAGGGGAAATTCCATTTGGAACTGGAGCCGGCTGCCGAAGACATCGCGGTTGAGGATATCGGTTTTTCTCCCGCCCCACAGGGCGTCCCAGCGGGGGGCGGCCTGTCCGTAGAGAACCGTAACTTCCGGAACATAGGGTGAGTCGCCGCCCAGGTATCTATATGCGCCGCCTTTTAAGCCCGATGACAGGGTGTAGCGGGAAAAAAATTCAAAGGTATCGCCCAGGGAAAAGGCGTGACGGGTTGAGGCGGCTTTAAGGGCGAAGTGGGTCAGCGAATACTGCTGCATATCAAAGGCCGGATCATCTGTGATTTTGCCTCCCAGATTGAAACGGTATGTGAAATCGCCGGCCCGGCCGTCGCCATAGGCATTGAAGATATTCCGGTAGTTGACCCCTTCGGTCAACGGGGAGTTCGACTTTCCTGGCCCGGAAATGCTGTTGCTGATGACGACCAGATCATTGTCGAAATAAAACGAATCGGGAACTGTGGCATTCGCATATGAAAAATTGAGGACGTAAACTATTCCTACAATGAAACAAATGATTCTTATGCTTTTCATACCCCCATTAATGCAAGCTTCAGGCCAACGCTTCGGATAGAGGGTAGGGCGGGAAGTAGCAATTCTCGGTGAAATGTGTCTGTGATTAACGGGTGACCACGTAGGAGCGGGCCATGCCCGCGAAAATGCATCCGCCAGCGCGGGCATGGCCCGCTCCTACAGAGCCTTTTCGACGTTCACAGGGAATTGCTGGGCGGAAAGTAGATGTTCATGTTGTTTAAAAAAAAACGCCAACCCCGACTAAAGCCGGGATTGGCGTTTTTTTATTTCAGAAAAAAACCGTAAACGGTTTTTATGTTACTTCTGATCCCCGGTGGCTGCACCGTGGAGTTTTACTTCGACCTTATCGGTCACGCCCTGGTAGTATGCACGAAGGATGTCCAGGACTTCTTCGCGACCGAAGTGATCCGGCAGATTGCCGCCTTCGGAGAGCATCTTGCGGAGCATGGTGCCGGAAAGCAGGACGCGGTCTTCTTTGCCGTGCGGGCAGGTTCTAAGCGATGCCATGCCGTCGCACTTCTTGCAATAGAAGGTCCAGTCGATCTTCAGCGGTTTGCAGATCAGCGCCTTGCCTTCTTCTTCCGGGTAAGGGATTTTGTCGAAGATGGTCTGTGCTTCGAACATTCCGTAGAAGTCGCCAACGCCGGCATGGTCGCGGCCGATGATCATGTCGCTGATGCCGTAGTTCTGGCGGAAGGTGGCATGGAGCAGCCCTTCACGGGGACCCGCATAGCGCATGTCCAGCGGATAGCCGCCCTGGACGACCTTGTCGGGCACGAAGTAGTTCTGGACCAGTGAATCGATGCACTTCACGCGGACTTCGGCCGGGATGTCGCCGGGTTTCAGGTTGCCGACCAGCGAATGGATGAACACGCCGTCGCAGACTTCCACGGCGATCTTGGCCAGGTATTCGTGGGAACGGTGCATCGGGTTGCGCAGCTGCAGGGCGGCGATTTTATTCCATCCGCGTTTTTCGAAAATCTTACGGGCTTCTGCAGGGCGCATATAGATGCCGGCGTACTTGGTCGGGAATTCGCCTTCGGAGAGCAGTTTGATCGGGCCGGCCAGGTTAAAAGGCTTCTGGTTCATGACCATTGCAACGCCGGGATGATCGTCCATGGCGATCTTCCAGAAATCTTCGGCGGTCGGGGTGCCTTCGCCCATGTAGACCTTTTCGCATTCGTATTTCTTGTTCTCTTCGGTCATTTCGAATTTTTCGGTGACCTTCATGGTGCCCATCAGGACACCTTCGTGCATCAGGGCGACTTCGTCACCAATTTTTATGGCGCCGGCATCTTCCTTGCTCGCCGAAAGGGTTACCGGCACGGGCCAGAAGGTGCCGTCGGCCAGCAGGAAATTCTCACAGACGCCCTGCCAGTCGGCTTTGGTCATGAAGCCTTCGAGCGGTGAAAAACCGCCGGTGCCGAGCATAATGATGTCGCCGGCTTCACGGGGAGACATTTCGATTTTTCTGAGGGTTTCGGCTTTTTTCTTTTCCGCTGCGAGTTCTGCGCCTTCGAGCATGCGGTTGACCAGGCCTTTACCACCATGTGCGGGTACCAAGTTTGACATGTTTTGTTCTCCTTTTAATCGGGTTATCAATTCTTTCGCGAATCTGCGAAATAGATCCAGTAAGCCCTTTCGGCAAAAAAAGTTTCAAAGACCTTTTTTTAGTAGGAAAAATATATTTTGTCAAGCGGAAACGGGGGGTTCCTGTCAAAACCGCAGGTATGTCAAAATTGCCGGAACCATTTCAGATCCGAAAGGAATCGGATGCTGGTTTGAAGGTCGCTTTTTTCATGCGGTTCTAACGTGATGACGGGCGGCAGGGCGCCGTTCGAAAACAGCCCAGCCAGTGGTGCAGTGTCGATACTTCCGTTGCCGAGCCCTGAATGCTGATCGAATGTGCCGTCATTGTCATGAAGGTGCAGTTGCCCGATAAAAGGGCCCAGAACCTCTACCCAGTCGGACAGCGGGCGATCGCTGAAGACGTTTAAATGGCCGATGTCCAGGCAGCAGCCGAATTTTGTGGAATCGAGCCTGTCGAAAAGCCCCCGGACCTGCTCCGGACGGGTTTCGTACACATTTTCAAGCATCAGTCGGGAGCCGATCCCATCGAGCCGGTTTGCCATGTGATTCCATGTTTCGGCGGCATGTTCCAGCCACAACTCCTTTACAAAATCATAGCGGGACGGGTCGTAGCCGGCATGACAGACCACCGTTTTCGGGGCAAACACTTCGGCTGCGGCAATCGCCTGCTCCAGGCGCATACGGGTCACTTCCCGGACGGACGGATCCGGGGAGCCGGGGGAAAGGTCCAGAAACGGTCCATGGAGGGTGATGGATCGGCCGTTTTCGTGAAACCTGCGGGCAACGTCGGCAAAATCTGCGGGTGTGTACCGGTCCAGCGCCGCCGCATCGAGTCCGATTTCCGGGTTAAAATGGTTGCCGAGGAAGAGGTCGAGCCAGTTTCCCTCCATCAGCCAGTTAAACGGGATATTGACCTGGACCTGGTCGATAATCCAGCGGTTGTGCTGCTCATAAATTGGGGGCATGGAATGGGGTATCCTTGTGTTTATTTGCGTGTGATTCCTTCTTCCCGGGCGGCTTTGACGGCGGCGTGGTATTCGGTGGCCGACAGCGGTTCGGCCAGTTCGGGGACCGCGGTGGCCGTGCCGCTGGGATGGTACTGGGACATCACGTTCACATAGGTGTTTTTCGAGATGCGGCCGGCGATAAAGCGCATCACCTCCCGGGTGCCGGAAAGATCGCCGGGCAGAACCAGGTGCCGGACCAGCAGGCCCCTTTGGGCCAGTCCGTCTTTGCCGATGACAAGCTCGCCCACCTGGCGGTGCATTTCGATCAGCGCCTGCCGGGCCCGCTCCGGATAATCCGGGGCGTCACAGGTTTTCCGGGCAATCGTTTCATCCCAGAACTTGAAATCCGGCATGTAAATATCGATGACCCCGTCGAGGAGTTTCAATGTGTCGACCCGGTCATATCCGCTGGAATTATAAACGAGGGGAATCGTCAATCCACGGGCTGCAGCCGTTTTGATTGCCGATAAAATCTGGGGCGTCACGTGGCTGGGGGTAACGAAGTTGATGTTGTGGCATCCCCGGTCCTGGAGGTCGAGCATCATTTCGGCCAGTTGTTCGTCTGTGACATCTTCGCCCCATCCCTCATGGCTGATGTCATAGTTCTGGCAGAAGATGCACATCAGATTGCACCAGGTGAAAAAGATGGTGCCGGACCCATGGGTGCCGACCAGGGGGGCTTCTTCCCCGAAATGAGGGTGGAATGCCGATACCCGGGCGTATCGGCCGGTTTTGCAGACGCCGGTTTCGCCGGCTGTCCGGTCGACGTGGCATTGTCTCGGGCAGATCTGTCTCTTATACACATCTCCGAGCCCACGAG
>JAGXHH010000164.1 GCA_024636355.1 Desulfobacteraceae bacterium
AGCCTCCTCCCCGCCCATGCCGCCCGGAACGGTCAGATCCATGATGACCAGGTCAAACGGTTTTCCCGATTCCATGGATCGCCTGTATATCTCCACGGCCGCTTTCCCGTCGGGCGCCGTTTCGACTTCGTAACCGATTGCTTCCAGCATTTCCGAAACGACCCTGCGGATCATCTCTTCGTCATCCATTACAAGAATTCGGCCTGTTTGTTCTATGGGGGCGCCTTCTGCTTCGGGCTGCAGGGTTTCCGGCGGTTGCCCTGGCTCGGAAGCCGGCAGATACAACGTGAAGGTTGTCCCTTTGCCGAGTTCCGAGTCCGCGCTTATGCGACCGCCGTGCTTGTCTATAATGGAATAGACCGTTGCCAGCCCCAGGCCGCTGCCTGTCTGCTTGGTGCTGTAGTATGGCTCGAATATGCGCCCAAGATGCTTCCGGTCAATACCTGTTCCTTCGTCATGCATTATAAGCCGGATATATTTCCCGCATTTGAGGTGCGGGACTACAGGTTCTGAAATTTCCGCATTCTCAAGGGTTACATACAGGTGACCGCCATCCGGCATGGCCTGATCGGCGTTAATTGCAAGATTGGAAAAAACCTGCTGCATCTGTCCTTTGTCCACCTCGGCCATCCACAAAGCCTCCGGCATATGAAACACCGGCTTCACATTGCTGCCGGAAAGGTCAAAACGAACATTTTCCTCCACGAGCATGCCAAGGCTCGCATATTCCTTGACCGGATCACCACCCTTGGAAAAGGTCAGCAACTGTTTCGTCAGCCGGATTGCCCGGTTCATCTATTTTTCCGCTTCCGCAAGGGGCCTGGAGGCGGGATGGTCCCTGCCCAGAAATGACCGGGCGATAGAAATATTTCCGAAAAGGGCTGTAAGAATATTGTTGAAATCATGTGCGATTCCGCCTGCCAGAGTGCCGACGCCCTTCAGCTTATCCACCTTCTGCAGCTCTGCTTCCGATTTTTTGCGTTCCGTCAGATCCGTATGCACCCCCACAAGCGCTACAATCTTTCCATCTCTTTTAACGGCATAGGCGCGAAGAAAAACATCGAGAACCTCATTCTTTTTCCCAAACACAGCGACTTCGCCGGTCCATTCCATGCCCCTCATGATGGTTTCAAAGATGTCACGTCCGACGCTTTCGTCCACGTAAAGCGTTGTGGCAGGATTTTCCCCGACATCTCCGAACAGTTCATCAAATTTTTTATTCTGATAAAAATGTTTTCCTTCGGGGGTGGCCATTCCTATGGCATCCGACGAGACATCCATCGCCTTCTTGAAATCCTTGATTTTCCTTTCCGCCTGTCGCGACCGGATAAAACCGTAACCAAATCCCAACATGGCCGTTATCAGGAGCACGAATACAATAGCTGTCGTCCAGATCAATTTTTTATTCTGTTCATAATACGAAACCGGTTTAAAATATATCTCCGCCCCTGCCGGCAGTTGGGCCTCAGATACGCGATGCGGCTCCAACTGCCGAAAATCGAAACGCAGTCGAGTCGGCGTGTCGTGTAGAACCGGAATATCTTCTGCATCAACGCCGTTTAAGATCGCAAGGGCTTTAAAACCGGCTTCAATCCCCTGATCCAATCCGGTCACCAGATAGCCACCGACAATTCCAAAGCCAAAACTGAAATTCCAGGCGCCATAAACAGGGACGTTTGAATTCCTGGAAACCAGTTCTGCGCCTTCGTCATATTCCAGAAAAACATCGTTCTTGTCGCGAAAGAAGAATGTGTAAAGAACAATGCTTTTTTCATCTATTTCACGAAGCAGTTCTATTAATCCGTCTACGCTGATATCGTACACCAGCTCTAATTCCGGATTGCGGTTGTTCCGGTCAGCGCGTATCATCCGGACTTCTTCCTGGACGCGCTTTCCTGTCGTGGTATTGTCGGTAATGACGATGATTTTACGGCAATCGGGATGGAGTTTTTCGATTAAATCGATATTGGCATCGATATCCGCCTGTTCATTTACACCGGTAATGTTGCGCATGCCTTCCAAACGCTCCCGGCGCAGGTAGTTGACGCCACAAAAAACGACCGGTAAGGAACCAAATAGTTGCTGTCGGTTTTGCGTGACAAAATCAAATGCATTGTCATCGGAAACGATTATGACATCATAATCATGCAGATTGTGTTTCAAGCTATAGATCCGGGCGAGCAGTTTCTGATAAGCAGCACCAAACTGCCGTTTGGTGTCCATGTAGTGGATATGCAGATCAACGTTGTTTACATCAAGCACCTGCTGCACACCTTCCGTGATTTCATCCGTCCACAGGTAACCCTGATGATAGGAGTTCAGGAGCAGGACGTGCTTCGAGGCTTCCTGCGCACAAAGGAGGCTTGAAATGCAAATCAAAAATAAAACGATCAAAGTTATCCGAATATTTCTCATAACCAATAATATAGTTGCTCAGTACCACCTGACAAATCGTATTTTTTTAAGGGCATGTTCATGCTCTTAATTTTGCTCTTGCTCTTAATCTTGATCGTAATTATTGCTATATCTCAGATTTTGCGTAAAGCCAATCCGTGCACATGCACGTGCACGTTCATGTTCAAGCAATTCCCGGTGAACGTCGAAAGGCTCTGTAGGAGCGGGCCATGCCCGCGATGGCGGATGCCTATTCGCGGGCATGGCCCGCTCCTACGTGGTCAACCGTTAATCACAGACACATTTCACCAAAAATTGCTGAATCTAATCTTGATCTCTACCTTAAGTTCCTCTTATAAGGGTAAGAATGAAAAAGTTGTTTTTTTTAGATGCCCAGCCCAACAGTCACAATTAAGAGAATAGTCCTATGCCCATGCTTTTTTTTCGTATTGCGGTCGGCATTTTCGTATGCGTGATGTTCTCATCGTCCATTGCAGCCGCTGATGCACCGGTTCTCCAACATGCAAACACATATACAGGAAATGAAACCGTTGCCGGCTGGTTCATGAGTGAAAAGCTCGACGGCATCCGCGGGTACTGGGATGGTAAACATCTGCTCACCCGCAAGGGGCAGGCGGTTCATGCCCCGGAATGGTTTACAAAACCGTTGCCGCCGTTTGCCCTGGATGGAGAGTTGTGGCGCAAACGAAACGATTTTAATTTTGTGCAGAATACGGTGCTCGATGGGGTACCATCGGAAGACTGGAAGGAAATCACCTACAATATCTTTGAAGTACCGGTGGCGCCGGGCGATTTCCCGGCCCGGCTCGATAAAGCCCGGGCATGGTTTGATGCTCACCCGGGGGAGCATATCCGCATTATCGATCAAATAACGTGTACAGGGCCGGATCACCTCGATGCGTTTGTCGCAGAAATCGAATCTTCCGGCGGCGAAGGCGTTATTATCAAAAATCCAGCCCTCCCCTTTCACTCCGGCCGCAGTCCCCATATCCTGAAAGTTAAAACTTTCAGCGATATGGAAGGCACCGTAATTGCCCACAACCCCGGTAACGGTCAATTCAAGGAGATGGTCGGCAGCCTCACCCTTCGGCTCGAAAACGGCATCGAGTTCAAACTCGGCAGCGGATTTACAATCCCGGACCGCAAAAGCCCGCCCCCAATCGGCTCAGTCGTCACATTTAAATACCAGGGGTTTACCAAAAACGGCATCCCACGGTTTGCTTCGTTTCTGCATGTGAGAAAAGATTAGGATGAGATGATTTGTTTCCGGGAGAGGGGATTAAATTTGAACTTCCGGGCGGGTTTGAAACCCGATCCATATGCCGGGCGACCTGGCGGTCGCCCGGCATATGGACGGTGGGGATTCGTTATTCGTTTTTAGAATCGTTTTGCGCTGCGGCCATCCGGTCCATGGCGTCGCGCAGCAGCTGCAGCGATTCCCTCGCGGCTTCTTCTTCGAGTTTCTGGATGGCAAACCCGGCGTGGACGATAACATATTCGCCGACTTCAACGTCTTCCAGGAGCATCAGGCTGACCTCGCGCCGCACGCCGTCCACATCGATCGTGGCAATCGGGCCGTTAATGGCTGTGATCCTGGAGGGAATGGCAAGACACATCTAATTGCTCCTTCGGGTATAAGGCGATTCCAATCTGTCGAATTCCTTTAGCACCATTTCTATGACCGGATCAATGCGATCCTTGATCAGCGGCGTGAGTTCAACGCTTAACGTGTCGATATCGAGGGGTTCCACACCTAAAATTACCGTTTCCGGGACCTTGTCCAGGGCCTGGCACAGGGTGAGCGCCTCCAGAAAATCAATCTGGTGCAGGGAATTTTTGGCGCGGATCCGATCCGGAATGGCATCCCCGGCCAACCGGTAAAGATCGCCGGCACTGCCGCCGTTGCGGATGACATCGATAACGATCAGGTAATCGGCCTGGGACATGACGCCCATGAGGTGAATGCCGAGAACACCGCCGTCGACTACAGAAACGTTTTCTGCGAATGTATAATCCCGCCCTAACGCTTCTATGACCCGAACGCCGAATCCTTCATCGGTCATCAGGATGCTGCCGACGCCGAGAATCATTACATGAGGTGTATCCATAAAAATTGATTATCCGAGTAGCTTTTGGTTTTAAGGGGTATCTGATTCACTCGAGTGATCGTTTACTCTTACTCTTAATCTTGCTCTTGCTCTTAATCTTAATCTTAATCTTGCTCTTAATGAACTCGTAAAAAGCTGCGCAGTGTTGAAGTAAGGAACTTAAAAACAACTGCCGTGCACGTGCACGAAAACCAAACCGAAAACATCAAGATCCTTGGAAGCTACGAACTCCGCTTCGCGGCGTTATTACAGAAAGGAACTTTGGTCTTCAATCGTGTTCGTTGTCGTTGTCGTAATCGGTTTTAAAAATCCGAGTACGATGACGATTACGACAACGACAACGAACACGAAAAAACAGGAAGTTCCTTGGAAAACTTGCGCGTTGTTTTTGAAAAAAGGAACTTAAAAACAACTGCCGTGCACGTGCACGAGCACGAGCACGTACGTGTACGTTCACGTGCACGAAAACCAAAACCAAAACCGAAAACATCAAGTTCCTTGGCACCTGCAGTGCACGAAAAAACGGCATAAACAACCCCCCGGTTTTTCAACAGCATTGGCAAAACCGGGGGGTCGATTACAGGTAGGTGCAGCGTTTTACGTCGCCCTTATTTTGTATACCTCGTTGGTATGCGGATCGATGACATGGATGCCGCAGGCGATGCACGGGTCGAAGGAATGGACGGTCCGAAGGACTTCCAGGGGCTGCTTGGGGTCGGCCACGGGGGTGCCGATCAGGGCCTCTTCCACCGGTCCCAATGTACCTTCCGCGCAGCGTGGTCCGAGATTCCACGTGGAGGGGACCACGTACTGGTAGTTTTCGATCTTTTTGTCTTTGATCTTGATCCAGTGCCCCAGCGCACCGCGCGGCACGTCATTCAAACCGTACCCCATGGCCTCATCAGGCATTTCCCATCGCTGGTAGACTTTCTTGTCCCCTTTGCTCACATTGGCGATCAGTTCATTCATCCAGCCTTCCATCTGCTGACCGATGACCAGGGTTTCGATGCCCCGGGCAGCGGTACGACCAAGGGTGGAGAACAGGGCCGTTACGGGAATGTCGAGCTGCTTTGCGACGCTGTCCACGGTTGCCTTCACTTCTTTATGCCCCTTGGAATAGGCCACCAGGACCCGGGCCAGCGGTCCGACTTCACAGGAAGCGCCGTCATAGCGAGGGGCTTTAAACCAGGTGTACTTGCCGTCATCCGGCTGGTATTCGCCATGGGCCGGTTTGGTTTCCCCTTCGAAAGGATGTTTGGGATCACCCTTTTCATACCATCCGCGGGCCACGTGTTCGGTTACCTTCTGCTGATCGGCGTCCAGCGGTTTTGCGAGATCCCGTTTCTTGATAAACCCGCGCGGCAGGAAATGGCTGTCCGGCTCTTTGTCGGTCTGCGGGAAATCCCCCCAGCTGAGGAAATTGGTGGTCCCGCCGATGCCGCCCCAGTCCTTGTAAAAAGAGGCGACCGCCAGGAGATCCGGGACATAGACATTTTTGATGAATTCCTGGGTTTCTTTCCAGATGTACATGAATTCGGCAAGCCGCTCGGGTGAAAGATCGGCAACCGATGTTACCCCGCCGACCACCAGGGACTGGGGATGGGGGTTTTTGCCGCCGAAAACGGCGTGCATGCGGGCGGCTTTTGCCTGCAGCCGCAGTGCTTCGAGATAATGAGCGGCGGCCATGAGGTTGGCTTCCGGCGGCAGCTTGTAGGCGCTGTGCCCCCAGTACGCGTTCTGGAAGGGGCCGAGCTGCCCGCTTTCCACAAAGGTGCTCAGCCGTGCCTGGACGTTTCTGTAATAATTGGAACCGCCCCAGGGTGAATTCGATACATTGTCGGTCAGTTTTGAGGTGGCGGCCGGATCGGCTTTCAGGGCGCTGACGATATCGACCCAGTCCAGGGCATGCAGGTGATAGAAATGGACGATATGGTCGTGCTGGTACTGGGCGCCGTGCATAAGATTGCGAATCAGTCGGGCATTTTCCGGAATCTTTACCCCGACCGCATCTTCCACGGCCCGGACCGAAGAAAGAGCATGCACATAGGTGCAGACCCCGCAGGAGCGCTGGACGAAATGGTGAGCATCCCGCGGATCCCGCCCTTGGAGGATCATTTCAATGCCCCGGAAAAGCTGGCCCGAACTCCAGGCGTTGACCACCTTGCCGTCTGCGACTTCCACTTCAATGCGCAGATGGCCCTCTATTCTGGTAATCGGATCGATTACGATACGTTTTCCCATCTTATCTCCTCTCTTTTATGCGTAAAGAGTTCGAAGTTTATGTGTTTACATCGCTTCGTAAAAGGGTGACATCGCATCCCAGAAATTGGGCTCGCTGCATCCGATGCAGGGATGTCCAGCCTGTACCGGCCAACTGGTGCCGTCATTGAATTTGGCTGTCGGACAATTATTATAGGTCATCGGACCGCGGCAGCCGAGTGTGTAGAGGCACCATCCCTTTTCGGCATCCTTGGAACCGAATTCCATGACGAATTCTCCCGCCTCGAAATGTCCGCGCCGTGTGCATTGATCGTGAATGGTCCTGCCGTAGGCGAAAAGCGGACGGCCGGCGGCATCGAGTTGCGGCAGTTTGCCCAGGAGCAGGTAATTGACGATGGTCCCCACCAGGTTGACGGGATTGGGGGGGCAGCCGGGGATGTTGATGGTCTTGACATTCAGGGCTTCGCCAACGCCTTTAAAACCGCCCGGGTTCGGCTTGGCGGCCTGGATGCCGCCGAAGCTCGCGCAGGAACCGAGCGCAATGGTTGCCGCAGCATGGGGGATGACGCTGTTTGCAACATCCAGGAACGTGCGGCCGCCGATTTTGCCGTATGCACCGTCATATTTGGTGCCTATGGCGCCTTCGGTGATGCAGATGAATTTGCCTTTGTGCTTTTTCACCGCCGCTTTCAGGCTCTCTTCGGCCTGGTGGCCGGCTGCCGCCATGATCGTTTCCTGGTATTCGAGATTGATCAGTTCGAGGACGATTTCATCTATCCAGGGATAGGTGGAGCGCAGAAAACCTTCCGCACAACCGGTGCATTCCGCAAAATTGAGCCAGATTACCGGCGGGCGTTCTTTAGGGGCGGCAAACACATCGGCCACTTTGGAAACAAATGATGCATTGAGCCCCAGGGTGGCTGTCATGAACGTGCAATATTTCATAAAATCTCTTCGCGTGACGCCTTTTTGTTCTAATCTCTCATAAAAATCCTTCTCTTTCTTTTCCATGCGCATCTCCTCCCTGTTGTATAATTCGCAAAGACACTTGGTTTCATGACCACCAACGGATCATGGGGCAAATGGAAAAAATACGCGCCGGGAATCAGATGTTTCGCAAGAGGTGGCAATTGGAATTCAGTCCCAGCGCAAAGCTTAAAAAAGAGGCGTGGCAGAACAAATGGAACGACGTTCTTGATTCGGAATAGAAATGCTTTGGTAAATTAAGTTTTAAATCCGGAACAGCAAATACCTTAATGATTTACGTATGACAAGGTTCGGCATATATGTCAAGCCGTAAATAAAGGCTGGAACTGTTTGTGGTTACTAAGAATATTAAAGGATCGGAATATCCCTTGGAAAGGTGGTAACCGGCAGAATGACCGTAAAGGTCGAGCCGCTGTTCACTTCGCTGTTCACCTCGATCTGCCCCCCGTGTTTGGCTACGATTCCCTGGGACACGCTGAGGCCCAGACCGGTCCCCTTCCCCTTTGCCTTGGTGGTGAAAAACGGATCGAAAATTGAAGATTTGATATGGGAGGGAATACCGCTGCCGTAATCGATCACTTTGATTTTAACGAATTCGGGTTGATCGCCCGGCAATGCCAGCACCTGAACCTTATTTCCCTTGGACGAGGCATCGACTGCATTTAAAATCAGGTTCAAAAACACCTGCTGAAGTTTCTGGCCGTCCCCGTGTATATGGGGAAGATGCTCCGTAAGCTGCAATTCAATCTTAATGCCCGAAAACCGGATCTGGTTTTCCACCAGAGAAATGGTGTCCTTCAACAATTGATTCAAATCAAGCGTTTCTATCTTTGAGGCGCTTTCCCGGGCGAAATCGAGCAGGTTGCTGATGATCTTCTTGGATCGACCGGTTTCCGCGGCGACATCATCGAGCATTTCAAGGCGTTCCTCGTCGGAAAGCGCTTTATAATCTTCTATCAGCATGTGAACGGTGAGCATGATGTTGTTCAACGGATTGTTCAGTTCATGGGCGACTCCGGCGGTAAGGGTGCCCACGGCACGCATCTTGTGGGTCTGGATCAATGCCGCCTCACGATTGTCGATCTCCTTTATCATTTCATTGAAGGCAAGGGCGAGCTCGGTGAACTCATCCCGATACCGCCGGCGCGGGGTAATGGGGGTGAAATCCCCGGCCGCGATGCGCTGGGCATACCGGGAAAACCGTTTCAGGGTGCTGTAGATCCGAATGACCAGCAGATAGGCATTTACGGCCAGAAACAACAGCAGGACGATCAGGGAAATAATATGGATCATCCGGGAGCGGTCCAGGGTTTCGCGCAGGGCATTTCTTTCCATTTTTATCAACCCCTGGGCGGACGTAAGAATCGATTTTCCATAAACACGGATCTCGGATTCAATCTGGCTGAGCTCTCTGGAGTCCGGCATTCCTTCAGGATTACGCCTCTTGATATCGTCTAGTTGATCCAGGAGCTGTCCATATGCACTGATCTTTTTTGAAATCGACTGCTGGAGCGACGCCCCCAGGATCTTGGAAAACTGATCGGCATTCAGCTCGAATATCGACTCCGCCATATGGATGTTTTCGATGGCGTCCTCGATATTGGTACCATAGAGGAAAAAGTTTTTTTCAAACCGGCGGGCCTGTTGAACCTCCGAGGTAAATTCATTGGCGAATTCAAGAAATTCCAGGCGGTTTTCCACCTGTTCGATATCGAGGATCAGGACGACGGCAACGCCTACGGCAAACAGAAATACCAGCAGGTAAGCGGAGTAGATCTGGTTGCGGACACTGAAACGCTTCCGGGACAACAGCGCACGGCGGGCCTCCTGAATAATTTCAAGATTCCCGTAAATATGCCGGATTCCGGATTTCTGACCGGTTCCGGACGGATCTTCCGGTGAGTCGGTTTGATTCACCATACGCTTACATCCTTGAATTAAGGGTGGCTCTCTTTGCTATTGAGCCGGAGTAAAATCGACCGTTGATCCGAGTTCACGAGCCGCATTGGCGATCATCTGACGCAGATCATCCGGCTTGAACGGTTTGGCGATGAAATCAAACGCGCCTCGTTCCATGGCCTCCCTGGCAAGAGACATCATGGCATAGCCGGTGATCATGATCACTTTCGTGCGGGGCCACTTCTTCCTTACATGTTCGAGAACCTGGATGCCGTCCATTTCATCCATCCGGATATCGGTTACCACAATATCGAATTCCTTCTCGTCAATCCGGGCCACGGCCTCAACCGGGTTTTCAAAAACTTCGACATCGCATCCGATTTTGGTCAATGCCGGCTTGAGCCGCCTGCCGACAATCGGCTCATCGTCGAGCAGTAGAATACTTAATTTATCGGCCATGATCCTCTCCTGTATCCATTTAAGGGTCAATATCTTAAGAATCAATATTCTTAAGGGTCAATATTCCCCGACTCCGGTCTCCTCCGAGCTTAGGGACAGTTGAATTGCTGGAAAATCACCTGAAACTTTCTGCCGCCTCACCAAAAATATCTTTAATCAGGTGAACCTCCACGGCTCCCACACCTTCTACAGAGCCGGCCAATTCTTTAATCCGAGCCGTTTTTTTTCGCTTTTCCCGATTCAACGCCTTTGTCGTCACCACAACCGTACCGTCCCGCGATTTTACCCGGATATCGGTCATGCTCTTGAGCAGAACCGATTTTACTTTCGCGGCAAGCGCCCGATTCGTCAAGCATTTTAATGAATAGGTCATCGGTTTGAAGCGTCGGTACCCCACGGCCCCGACAATGGTTGTAACGGCTTCCTCCGGATCGATCTGGCCGAGACTGATCACCAGATCATACAAAGCCGGATCGGTTTCATCTATTTTAAACGCGGCAGACGACCATTTCCTCTGGTCCCGGACCTGCTTTGCCAGAGTTTTTTCCGCGGCCTGCTCCGATAC
>JAGXHH010000165.1 GCA_024636355.1 Desulfobacteraceae bacterium
AGTATGGATGTTGCCAGGGAAATGATCCGGCTAAATTGCCTGCCGCCCTGGGGATCGGTCCTGGCGGTCGAACAAAGCGCCGGTCGCGGCCAGAAACAACGCCACTGGATTTCACCGCCGGGCAACATTCACGGGTCCTGGTTCTGGCCTTCATTAAATGCGTTATCACAGGATTCAACGGTTTCCTGGCGACCGCTCGCATCGCTTCTCGCCGGGGCGATAATGGCACAGGAACTGGAACGCAAAAGGGTTTCGATCCGGATTAAATGGCCAAACGACCTGATGGCCAACAACCGGAAGCTCTGCGGGCTGCTGGTGGAGGATAAGGGCGGCCACCTGATCGTCGGTGCCGGCATCAACCTGGTATCCGCTCCGGACGATTACCTTCTACGCGATGATTTCGTGCTGTCGGCGATCCGCCTGAAAGACCTGATGCCGAACGCCACCCCGCTTTCCATCTGGCTGCACCTGATCGATTCCGGCCGGCAGCGGCTCACGGATCTGGTCGCTGCATTGACCCCCGAAGAATTCGTCAGGATGCTGGAAGCACGGATGGCCTGGATCGGTAGAAAGGTACTGGTTCGAAAAGGCGAGGCGGCGCCGTTTGAAGCTATTTTCACCGGCCTGGCAAAAGACGGTGGGTTGTGCATTCGACGAGGCGCCGAGATGGAAGTTCTATACTCGGGAAGCCTTCTGCCGCTCGAATCTGCTTAAATTCAAATACTTAAAAAATTAACCATAAAGTAAGAGTTGAACTATGACCGATTACAGCAATGTTGAGAAAACAAACGAAAAAACCTTTGAGCAGGTCCTGACGGAAATAGAGGGGAAGCCGATTCTGATCGCCAACCGCGGGATTCCCGCCCGCCGTATCAGCCGATCGATTTCCGAGCGGTTCGAGGCAGTGGCCATCATGACCGCTACGGACGTGGACAAGACTTCCCCATCCACCCTCGGCGCCCATGAACTCATGCTGCTTGGCGATGACCCGAAAGCGTATCTCGATCTGGACCGAATCATCCGCAAAGCCAAAAACCGGGGCATCATCGGCATTCATCCCGGATGGGGTTTTGGGCCGAAGACGACAGTTTTCCCTCTAAATGCGTCGCCGCCGGAATTACCTTTATCGGCCCTCCGGCAGGCGCCATGAAAATTCTTGGGAACAAAGTGTCCGTAAGGCGTCTGGCCAGACAGCTCGGGGTTCCTGTGGTTCCCGGCTCCGATTCGGCTGTCAGTGTCCCCGAGGCGCGAAAAATCGCCCATGAGATCGGGTTTCCGATTATGCTCAAGGCTGAAGGCGGCGGCGGCGGCCGGGGCATCTACGAGGTTTTTTCCGAAGATCAGCTTGAATCGGCCTTCAAGAAAGCATCCGTAATGGCCGAAGCCTCTTTCGGCAACCCGCGCATCTATCTGGAAAAACTTCTGGAATCGGTCCGGCACATCGAAATACAGGTGATCGCCGACCAGTACGGCAATGTCTTCGCATTTGATGAACGGGACTGCACGGTCCAGCGCAATCACCAGAAACTCGTCGAGATCACCCCCTCGCCATGGTCGAAAATGACGCCGGAACTGCGGGAACGCCTGAAGGAATACGCCCGGCAGTTGGTCCGGGCAGTCGATTACCATTCACTGGCTACCGTGGAATTTCTCGTTGACCCGGACGCCAATCCCTACCTGATCGAGGTCAATACCCGGCTCCAGGTGGAACACGGCATAACCGAATGCCGCTACGGCATCGACCTGGTCGAAGAGCAGATCGCCGTTGCCTTCGGATCGCGACTGCGTTTTACCGATACCGATACCGTACCGTTTCTCCATGCCATGCAGGTACGGATCAACAGTGAAAACCCACAGAAAAACTTCGAGCCCAATTCCGGCGTACTTACCCGGTACGTTTCCCCCGGAGGGCAGGGGGTCCGGCTCGATTCCTGCGTCACGGAAGGGTACGAATTTCCGTCCAATTACGATTCGGCCGCCTCGCTGCTGATCACCTACGGCAACAACTGGATCAAGACGGTTAAACTGATGCAGCGCGCCCTTCGGGAATACATGATCAGCGGGGTCAAAACGACCATCCCGTTTCATCGCCAGATCATCAAGCACCCGGTTTTCATTTCGGCAGACTACGATACCCGGTTTATCGAAAACCATCCCGAGCTCATGAACTACACGGATATCGAACCCGAAGCCCTGCGCCTGTCCCGGCTGGTTGCCGAGATTTCGGCCCGGGGTTACAATCCGTATGTAGAACTCGGCGAATACCGGGGCAGGGAAGACAAGCGGCTCGGACGCGTGGAAATCGTTTATCCGAAAATGAAACAATGCGCACCATCGAAACGCTACCCCCGGGGGAATCGGGACGCCCTTCTCGACTTTGTCCGCGAAACCCGCAATGACGGCTACGTCCATTACACGGACACCACGACCCGGGACATCACCCAGTCAAACAGCGGCAACCGGTTCCGGCTGGCCGAAGACCGCATTGTCGGCCCCTACCTGGACCATTCCGGCTTTTTTTCCATCGAAAACGGGGGAGGGGCCCATTTCCATGTGGCCATGCTGGCCAACATGACCTATCCGTTCACCGAGGCCGAGGAATGGAACCGGTTCGCCCCTGATACGGCAAAACAGATCCTGATCCGGTCGACCAACGTGCTCGGCTATAAACCGCAGCCCCAATCGCTGATGCGCAAAACCGGCGAGATGATCTGCGCCCATTACGACATTATCCGGTGTTTCGATTTTTTAATGCATGTCGAAAACATGAAACCGTTTGCGGAGATCGTGCTCGACTCACCGGCAAATGTTTTCGAGCCGGCCATTTCCCTTTCCTATGCCCGGGGCTTTGATGTGCCGCATTATTTGGGCGTTACCGATGAAATCGTCGGGATGTGCGCTGCGGCCGCAGGTGTTTCCACGGATCAGGCCGCCCGCAGGATCATTTTAGGATTAAAGGACATGGCCGGGGTCTGCCCGCCGGTTCATCCGGGAACTGGTAAAAGAGATCCGGAAAAAATATCCGGAACTCATTCTTCACTACCACCGGCATTATACGGACGGCTTGTTCGTGCCCGCCGTTGGGGCCGCAGCCGAAGCCGGGGCCCACATCGTGGATACGGCCATCGGGGCCTCCGTCCGCTGGTACGGCCAGGGAGAAGTACTTTCGACGGCCGCCTATATTGAAGACGAACTCGGGCTGAAATCGCTGTTGAACAAAGAGATGATCCGTCATTCGAACTTTCTCCTCAAGCAGATCATGCCGTATTATGACACGTACTGTTCCCCGTATTTCCAAGGGATCGACTACGACGTGGTGGAACACGGCATGCCGGGCGGCGCCACATCCTCCTCCCAGGAAGGGGCCATGAAGCAGGGGTATATTCAGCTCCTGCCATACATGCTCCGTTTTCTGGCCGGCACCCGAAAAATCGTACGTTATCATGACGTGACCCCCGGCTCCCAGATCACCTGGAATACGGCCTTTCTTGCGGTCACCGGCGCCTACAAACGTGGCGGGGAACGCTACGTGTGTCAATTGCTCGACATACTGGAGGCGGTTACCAGCAACCCGGAAAACGAACTATCGGATGCCATCCGGACCGATCGGCTCAAACTCTACCGGGACAGCAACGATGCGTTCCGGGATCTGCTCCTGGGGCGCTACGGCCGACTGCCGCTGGGATTCCCGCCCGACTGGGTCTACCAGAGCGCCTTCGGCACCGAATACAAAAGCGCCCTCAAGCAGCGCACCGAGGCATCTCCCCTGACGGTACTCGAACCGGTCGATATCGAATCGGAACGCCTGCGGCTCCAGGAACAGATCAAGCGGACACCCACGGAAGAAGAACTGGTTCTTTACCTGAACCACCCGGGCGATGCCCTGAAAACATTCGAATTCCAGAAACAGTATGGCGACCCGAACCATCTGCCGATAGATGTCTGGTTCGAGGGGTTGTGCTCTCAGCAGGAGATGGAATTTACCGACAGCCAGGGCAAACCCCACAAGATGATGATTTTCGATATTTCCAAGCCCCGGCGAAGCGGGATCAGCATCGTCCGGTACCTGCTCGATTCCGAAATCATAACCTATGAAGTCCCGGTGAAAAAGCCGGAAGGTATCGTCGTAAGCGCCATGGAAATGGCCGATAGCAAAAATGCCTTCCATGTGGCGTCTCCGAGCAATGGGGATCTCTGGGTGGTTTACGCCAGCCCCGGCCAGTTCGTCAAAAAAGGCGAGGAGCTCTTTAACCTGTCGATCATGAAGCAGGAAAAAGCAGTGCTTTCACCGGTCGACGGGGTGGTCAAACGGGTGCTCAAAACAGCCAATTACACGGAAGATAAAAAAATGGTGCCGATAAAGGAAGGTGAGCTTATCGTGGAACTCGCCCCAACGCCCGATTTCTGTCCGTCGTGCAGTGAACCGCTGGCCAGCGACGATTTCAAGTTCTGCCCGTTCTGCGGCGCAGGAGTAGATGCGGGAGCAGGTGACAGGTAAAACTGATCTGTGAAAAAGTCCGTTTTAACCACAGAGCGCACAGAGCTTCTTGTTTTTGAACAAGATTTTTCAACATGAAGTACATGAAGGTCTCATGAAGATCCATGAAGGGATTTTTTAAATTTAAACCTTCATGTTCTTCATGGTCTTCATGTAATCAAACCGCTTAACAATCATCTCTGTTGTTCGCAGTCTTTCTCTGGAATTATTCAGATAAACGGATTCGGGTTTTTCCTATGTACATCGGGAAATATAAAATCACCGGACTTCTGGGAGATGGCGGGATGGGGCGGGTTTATAAAGCCTTACTGCCGGCCGTTAATAAAGTCGTTGCCCTAAAACGGCTTTCTCCCACCGAGCACATGCTGAATCTGCTCGGGAAAAAGCGGGTCGAAGAAATGTTTCTTGCTGAAGCAAAAACACTTGCCCGCATCCGGCACCCCCATATCGCCTCAATTCTCGATTTTGACCGGGATGCGCAGGGTCGGCCGTTTTTCGTCATGGAATACCTCTGCCTGAATCTCGGCCTGTTGATCGGGGAAGATTACATCATGGAATCCCCCACGCGGCCCCTGCCGCCGGAGCGCGCCGCCCGCATTGCCGACCAGGTGCTTTCCGGGCTGGACCGACTCCATTATGCCAACATTCTTCACCGGGACATCAAACCCTACAACGTATTGCTCTCCGATGATGAAGCCCCGGTGAAACTCATTGATTTCGGACTCTCCCGGCTGCGTGGTGAAACTCGGGCCATACCGGATCAGTTCAAGGTGGGTACGCCGTATTATGCGCCACCCGAACAGCAGGAAGATCCGAACAATGTGGATGAACGGGCCGATTTGTTCAGTACCGGGGTGCTCATCTGGCGGATGCTGACCGGAACGCTTCCCCCGGAAGCAGAAACTCCCCGCCCTCCCGGCGAGCTCAATTCCGTGCTTGGGCATTTCTGGGACGATTTTCTGCTCAAAGCCGTTGCCCGTGATGTCCGATCCCGATATTCCGACTGCCGGTCCATGCGATCGGCGTTGCAGCACGCCCTCGGAAACTGGCAGCGGCACCGGGATGCGGTCTGCAGATTGCCGCCGGATGCGGCGCCGTCATCCCGGCCGGGTGCACCGATAGAATTGCGGAAATCACCCGTTAAAGTCCGCAAAAAAGAAGCCCGGCAGATTTTCGGTTTGAATGAACTCTGGCGGCCCGTGCGGTTGCGGGAATCCAGGTTCGAAAAATACGCCCCGGACCTGGTCCGGGACCGCGATTACGGCCGGATCTGGCAGCAGTCCGGCAGCCGATATCCTTTGGACTGGCAGGAGGCTGCCGATTACATCGAAACACTGAATCAAAGCGCAACAGGCGGTCGCCGGAATTGGCGTCTGCCGACCGTCGACGAACTGATCTGCCTGATCCGCCCGGCGTCGGATCTGGGCGATTATTGTGCCCCTCCGGTTTTCGATGCGGACCGGCAGCGGTTGTGGAGTGCGGACCGAAAATCGTTTACCGCGGCATGGTTCGCAGACACCGGGCTCGGTTTTGTCGGGGATCTGGACTTCACGTGCCGGTGTTTTGTCCGGGCCGTATCCGATCAGGACGAAGAAGCCGCCTGATCGATAAACTGGCGTATGATGTCAAAATAATGTTTGCCGGCCATCATGAAAATGGTGTTGTGATCGGCTCCTGCGATGATGTGCAGGGCTTTTTCAGGGCCGGGCGCTTCATCATGAAGCGCCTGGCCGTGGTCCAATGGGATGATCTGATCGTATTCAGCATGGATCACCAGTACGGGTCCGGCATACCGGCCGATCTTATCCGCATTTGAAAATACCTTGTCTTCTGTTATGCCATACGCATCCGGCCGGATGCCGAGCCGTTCCAGCAGGGACAGCGTATGGGCAAAGCCGCTTTCGATAATCAGTCCGGCTATCTCATCGGATCGCGCAGCCGCCAGTTCAATGGCAGGGGCACTGCCCAGCGAGCGCCCCATGAGCCACAACGGGCCGGTGCGATTCTCCCGTAAGCGCCATTGCACGATGGCATCCAGAACCGCATGGGCATCGTCTATCATGGCCGAAACCGTGGGTTCACCGGTGCTGATGCCGTAACCCCGGTAATCGGACACAATGAAATTCAAGCCGTACGCGTTGTATCCCGGACCAATGTCATCGTAATCATTTGCGATCTCGCCATTTCCGTGAAAAAAAAGAATCTCCGGCCGATCGGCCCCGGTCAGATACAACCGGCAACCCAGGGTATGCCCATCTGCAGTATCGATGCGCATTTCCCGGATACCGGCAGGTGTCTGGCCCGACCGGACCTTTCGGGGATAAAACAGAAACTGCGAGATTTCCGGCCGGTCAAGAATACGAAGGCTGTCAGAGGGGGTCATATCGTCTCCTTATTTTAAAATAATATAGTTAATAGGCGTCGATTCTTCAAATTTTTGTGATCCACGATGAACTCAAAGTTTCCGCATTTATAGGATTTCACAAGATTGATCGAAAAACCATTTTACTACCAGCGATCACTTCAATGCTCGGCAATTTTTCCTTGCCATGTCATTTTTAAAAAATTATAGTCCCCCTGATTCAATTTTGAAAGAAACGCTTGTCCCCGATCACGACACAGGAGAAAGGCCGTTTATCGGTTGATTTCAAGCCGTATACCGACAATTATCCTGGATCGGTCGAGACGCTTTCTTAAGAAAAAAACCTTGCTATCACCGATAAGAATCTGTAGAAAGATGATGAAAATAACAGTATTTAATAAAGAAATAAATCAATTAGAGGATCTATCATACATGAACGCCTCTTCATTCAAAATGAATACAAAAGGATTTACCCTCATTGAACTGATGGTCGTCATCGTGATTTTAAGCATCCTTGCGGTATACATGGTACCGAAAATCATGGGGCGTCCCGAACAGGCCAAGCAGTTGAAGGCCAAAGTCGATATCCAGGCGCTGGAAACAGCTCTTAAACTATATCAATTAGATAACGGCGATTATCCGACCACCCAGCAGGGACTCCAGGCCCTTATCCAGATGCCGGATTCCGGTCCGGGTGCCAAGAACTGGCGTGCAGGCGGATATATCGAAAAGGGCAGAATCGGAAAAGACCCCTGGGGCAATGATTACGTGTACTTAAGCCCGGGTGTGCAAAGCGATTTTGATATCATTTCCTATGGTGCCGACGGCGAACCCGGTGGTGAAGACAAGAATGCCGACATCAAGAACTGGGAGCTCGAATAATATTTTTACACGGGATGCGAGACCCTATTAATCCGTTAACCACAGATCTTTCCGCTACGAAATTCATTCTGACAAATCGGATCACCAATCGTCAGGCCTTTACGCTCATCGAGCTTATCGTGGTCATCAGCCTGGTCGCAACGATGCTTTTTTTTGCCGTTCCCCGGTTGGATCGATCATTGTTCACCGATGAGTCCAAAAAGGTTTCCCGATGGATTCTGTTGAACGTGAGCCAGTTGAAAAACAAGGCCGTTCAAAGTCAGAAGCGGTTTATCCTGAATGTGGACATGGAAAATAACCGCTTGTGGATCAGCGAAGAAACCATGGCCGAAGAGATGTTGTCGAGCGCCGAAAATGAGGCATTCAGACTTCCTTCCAGTTTCCGGCTCCTCGATGTGGAATATCCGGACGGCAGACGCGTTTCGAGCGGGACAGCGGTTATCAACTTCTACCCGAAGGGGTATTCCGATCGGGCCATCCTTCATATGGAAGACGATCAGAGCGAGCGCCGATCTTATTTCATCGAGCCTTTCCTGAGCCAGGTTAAAATCCGGGACACCTATGCGAACTATTAAATCCGTAGAACGCCCTGGAGCAGGTGTGTCGGATCGCGGATTTACCCTGCTCGAGGTACTCGTGGCCCTTGCCATGATCGCCATTGTGATGGTCAGCGTGATGCGGCTCCAGGGCCAATCAATCTCCATGAATAAAACCGCACGGTTTTACTCCGTGGCCCCTTTTCTTGCACAGTCCAAAATGGCCGAGGTGAAATTCGATCCGTTCGCCTTCACGGGGGGAGGGGATGGCAATTTCGAAGACGCATTTGCGGGTTACACCTGGACCGTCCGGATCGAGGAAAAAGAACTCAGCCTGGAAGGGAAAACACCGGTTGCGCTGCAGGCAGCCGCGGTAACCGTATCGCTTGCATCCGCCGGCCTGAAATACACGCTTTCGGGATATATTCACGATGTAACCGGAGAACAGTTCTAATGTCTCCAACGGTTCTCAAAAAGAAAAACGCGGGATTTACTCTGCTCGAACTTCTGATTGCCATTTCGATTTTTGCCGTGCTCGCCACCATTGTTTACAGCTCGTTGAATGCCGTATTGTCCAAGAACAATGCGATAAAGGGGGGTGTGGCAGTATTTGAAATGGCCAAAAACTGTTTGAGCCGGATGTCCCAGGACCTGACAAGTATTTACGTGACGCAATACCCCGAATACGAAACGCCGAATATGGAAAATCCTCCTGACCCCTATCGTATTGTGGGCGAACAGGAATTCAGCGGGGCAGCGAATTTCCCCAAACTGCGGTTCGCTTCCACTGCCCATTTGCCGATTTCAACCGACGCGACAGCCGGTCTGGCTGAAATTCGCTATTACGTTGAAAAGACGGAGGACTCCGATGACGGCTATGTGCTCAAACGGGGCGATACACCGTTTCCCTATGACATCGATGTTGACGGGTATCTTGAGGACCGGAATGATCCGATCCTGTGCGAAGGCATCGAATCCCTGGATTTCACTTATTACGATGCCGAAGGCAATACGCACGAAACCTGGGATTCCGATTCACCTTCCCAGAAGTACGCCACACCGCGGGCCGTGATGATTTCTTTAACGGTGAAGACGAAAAACGGCAGCCACAGTTTTTCGACCCGCGTGGATATCCCGGTGTTCAGGGAGGGGTTGGAAAATGTTCGTCAATAACGAAAAAGGCGTCGCCCTGCTGATCACCATTATGATCATTACGGTGCTCATCACCGTAACGTTTGAACTCAACCGGCAGATGCGCGATTCGGTTGTCGATGCCGCCGCCACGCGGGACCACATGACGCTTTCGCACATGATCGGTTCCGGTATCGATACCGCCAGGGCGATTCTGGTCAAGGACAAAAACGAAACCGAAATCGATTCGATACAAGAAGAGTGGTCGGATCCTGATACCATCAATCAATACCTGGCCCAGGTGCCGTTTGAAAAAGGCAGCGTTTCCCTGAACATCACCGATGAACGCAGTCGGCTTCAGATCAACGCCCTGGTGAAATACCCGGAGGGCAGGGAGTTCAATGTCCCGCAGCAGGAGCTTTGGAAGCGGTTTTTCGCCCTGTTGCTGATGCAGCAGGAACTCGAAGAGGAATCGATTCTTTCCGAACCGCTGGTCCCCGACATGATCATCAACCCGGTCAAAGACTGGCTCGATTCAGGGGACAACGATGCGATCACCGGACTTACCGGTGCGGAAAACGATTATTACGAGAATCTCGATCCGCCTTACAGCTGCCGGAACGGTCCCTTCAAGCATATTTCCGAATTGCTGCGGGTTCGGAACATCAAACCGGAAATGTTTGCCAGTATCGAACAGAGCGGTTTCGGCATCGGAAATTTTATCACGGTTTACGGAACGGCCCCGCCGGAAGGCGATAACCATCGGCTCAACTTTGACGGGAAAATCAATATCAACACGGCTGAGATGCCGGTACTCGCAGCGTTGATGCCGCTCGGCCAGGAGTTTCTGGCTGAAGAGATCGTCGCCTGGCGGGAAGAAAAGGCCAGTGAGGAATATGTGCACGATCTGACGGATCCCAACTGGTACAAGGAAGTCCCCGGTGCCGGCGATATCGAGATAAAACCGGAACTGGTCACGACATCGAGCGACCTGTTTCGAATCGAATGCCGGGCGGAACTCAATGATGCCGCCATGACCGCAACCGTGATTGTGATTCGGGAAAAAGAAGAAAAAACCGGCAAATGGCAATGCAAGATATTGAACTGGGCTTGCGAATAGTATATAAAGATTTATTTCTATTATCTAAACATCCAACTTGATTAACTCATGAGCAGTAAAATTCTATCTATCGATATCCGGGAAGATGCGGTCTCCGCTCTCTCAATTGCAACGGGCCTGAAAGGCAATACGCTCGAAGCACAGGCCTATGTTCGACTAAACGAGGCCCCAGCCGAAACCGGGGACCGCCTGAACTGGGCGATTGAACAGATCGCCGACCGGATGGACACGACCGGGAGCGTCTGCCTGCTGGCAGTCCCCCCGACGGCAGTCACCTACAGGAACCTGAAGGTGCCGTTCAAAGATCGAAAACGGATTCGCCAGGTGCTGCCGTTTGAACTCGAGCCGTGCCTGCCGTATGCCATTGATGAACTGTCAATGGATTTCCAGGTGGTGCGAAAAGGCGATGAAACAGACCTGATTGCCGCCGCCATTGAAACGGAGCAGCTCAATAAGATTGTCGAAACCCTTAAGCGGTTTGATATCTCCCCCCGGTTCATCACCGCCGGAGGAATCACCGAAGCGCTTTGCCTGGCAGGGCTGTCGGATAAACCGGCGGATGAATTCCTGTTCATCTGCATGGAGGAGACCTCGGCTACCGTCTGTGCGATGAGTTCCGGGAAAATTTTTCTGATCCGGACCTTCAAGCTGGGCCAAACAACGACGGAACAGAAACTCCGGCGATTATCTGCTGGAATCCAGCGGATGCTCGCTGCTTTCGAGTCCCATTACGGTTTTGACTTCGCATCCGAGAAAATTCTGGTTTCCGGTTGCGGCTCCGACGATCCCCTGCTGATTTCGGGACTCGAAACCTCACTGGATGCTGATGTCCGGGCGGTAAACCTTCTGGAAGACGTCAATCTGAAAACGTCTCCCTCGCCACAGACGGCTTTCGATCCGGTGTTGTTCAACGGGCCGTTGAGCCTGGCAGGCATCGAGACCGCGGGTATTTCACCCTTTAATTTCAGCCGGAAACACTATGCCCTCCAGAAGTACTGGATGGAGAATAAAAACAATATTATCACGACCGGCATGCTCACGGCGTTCGTCATCGTTCTGCTGCTGTTTAATGTCGTTGTCCAGGCCCGTTTCCTCCAGAATCAGATCAATGAGATCAACCAGAGAATCGCCGGCATTTTTCAATCCACGTTTCCGGGAACCGAACGGATTGTCGACCCTTTGCAGCAGATGCAGGTTAAGCTCAAGCAGATCAAAGAAAAAAATGCCTATTCGGCGAATACCGGCAGCAATGTATTAAATATCGAGATTCTGAAGGATCTCAGCGATCTGATCCCGGCACAGATCGACGTGGTGATCACCCGTTATGTCCGGGGCGATGACAATGTTCTGCTGGCCGGCACCACCGACACGTTCAATTCCGTAGATGAGATTAAGGTCCGCCTGGAAAAGTCCGACATCTTCAATCGGATTACGATAAATTCCGCGAATATGGATAAGAATATCAACCGGGTCCGGTTCAATATCAAAGCGGATCTGACCGGTTCTTAAAACGGCCGACACGGCCATGGAAAAACCGCAATACGGAGTGTGCCAGTCATGAACATTAACCTGAATCGCCGGGAACGGCTCGTCATAATCGGTGCGGCCATATTCATCGGCATATTCATCGTCTTTCAGGCAATTATCGCCCCGGTCTTTGAAAAGCGCAGCGACCTGAGCCACAAGCTGACATCCAGACAGCAGACGGTACAAGAGATGCTCGCGCTTCGTTCCGAGTTTCTTTCAATTCAGCAGAAAGCTGTCGTTTCTCAGAAAGAATTCGGCAAGCGGCCCGCCGGCTTTACCTTGTTTTCCTTTCTGGATCGGCTCGCCGGCACCAGCGGCGTAAAGGAAAACATCACGTATATGAAGCCGAATTCAACGTTTGATGAAGCCACCGGGCTGAAAATGTCCTATGTGGAACTCAAACTGCAGGATATCACCCTTGAAGATCTGTCATCCTACCTGTTTCAGGTCGAGACATCGGAGAACATGGTCCGGATACGACGCCTGTCGATTACAAAAAACGGTGAAAATGACGAGTTGATATCCGCGGTAATGCAGGTGGAAACCGCAGAAGCATAGCGGGCTTTTCCGCCATGCAGCCGACGAGTGTACCCGATCTGCAAATCAGCACATTTTGTGCCGACAACATACCCCGCATCCGGGGTTAAGGTTAGCGACAGGTTGCCTGTGATGATGAACAACGCTAAAAAATGGACCGCATTTTCTGCTTATCTCCTCTTTGTTGCCGTGGTTTTCCTTTACGTGCTTTTCCCATCGGCAACCGTAAAAACCTATGTGGACTACCGACTGAAGGCATTGGCGCCGCAGGTGGACCTCGAGATTCAACAGCTCCGCCTTGGTATTCCACCGGGGTTGTCCTTTCAGGATGTGGCGGTAAGTTACCTTGAAAAACCCGCTGCCAGGTTTGACAGTCTGATCCTTACCCCGGACTACTGGTCCTTGCTGACCGCAAAGGCCGCCGCCGAATTTTCCGGACAGCTGTCCGGCGGAACGATCAATGGGCGGGCCGGCCGGATTCCGGGGACGGGTAAAGAGGATATGGGCGGGGAAATCACTTTCTCTGATATACAATTGAGTGATCTGCCGATCCTTGACACACTGGTGCCGCTCAAGATCGCCGGAAAATCGGCAGGTCAGATCAATTACACATCAACCGGCAAGAGCACGGCCAACCTGACGCTGACCG
>JAGXHH010000166.1 GCA_024636355.1 Desulfobacteraceae bacterium
CATATCGTCGGCAGCGTCAGATGTGTATAAGAGACAGCCTCAAACAATGGGACTACACGGCCGTCTATACCCATTACCGTGGCGGCTGGGAATTCCGGGGCGGTCTGCATTACATCAGTGCCAATTACAACTTTGCGGACGGGCTGGTCACCGCCATCGCCGGCCTCGGCTATTACGACTACGGCCAGTGGCATGTCGCGGTAAACGGCTATTCTTCCTGGTACAACGACTCGGAACCCGACCTGAACATCTACCAGGCCACCCCGGAAATCGGCCGCTATTTCTTTAAAACCGGCAAATCCTGGCTCCGGATCGTGGCGAGGGGATATTATATCCATGCCGATGACGCCGATGCTGTTTTTGGTCTGGAAGAAAACGACTACCTGTCGGCTGAGGCCGAGCTGACCTGGTACAATAACGACCTGACCCTCAAGGGTTTCGGATGGGTGGGCGAACAAGTGTTTGCCGTGCGGGATGACGGGTTTGCGGTCAATAATTTATTGGAAAAACATAACGGGGGGTTCGGTGCGGGACTCGATTACGTGCTCGACAACGGCCTGCTTATCGGTTTTGAAGTCGCCGTCGAACTGTTCGAAGATTTCGGCATCGATGAGGATGCGGAAAAGATCACGTATCTGCTGATAATCGGAAGCCGTTTTTAATCAATCGGCTCATTCCGGCTCTTTTTTCCGTGAATACCGCTGCTCTACTTTTTCCTCCACGAAATCGCTGCGCGACTCGCCGTCGACCTTTCGCTTCTGCCGCTTGCACCAGGCAAGAAGTTCGGCCACATCCACATCGACGGTCCGGACCCGATAGCCCGATTGGGTCAGTATCCGCACCGCATCTTCCGCATGCGCCAGCCACTCTTCATGGGCAGGCTCCAGAGAATTCCAGTCTGCGGCAACCTGAAGCAACAATTCCCACTGCTCCCGCGTATACCAGGCCATCGAAATGGCCTCCGGGTATTTACCTTTCGATTTTTTCTTTCGTTTCATAGCGTCCACCAAAATTAAGAAGCATAAAGAAGATATTCATCCGTAAATAGCGCCCGAACGAAAAAGACGGTTTTCGTTCAGTACTAAATAAAAAACATCAGGCCTGCCATCCGCAACCCCGTCTTTTTGCCAGATCCTATAGCACATAAATGCGTTAAAAAATACGCTGGATTTAAAGGCGGCGAACCGATATCCTGCAGCTGAAATTTGCAGGCAGACACATGATCACAACATGAAACCCGTCAGAGAAAGATTCAAATGAACGATCTGCAGAAACAGACGATTGCATTTCTGGAGCGAATCCGCAAGACCGCACCGCTTATTCACAACATCACCAATTTCGTCGTGATGAATTCCTCGGCCAATATCCTGCTGGCTGCCGGCGCCTCGCCGGTCATGGCCCACTGCAAGCAGGAAGTCGAAGAGATGGTCTCCCTGGCAGACGCCCTGGTCTTAAACATCGGCACCCTGCAGGAGGACTGGATCGAATCGATGATCTGTGCGGCAAAAGCCGCCACCGTCAAAGGAATTCCGATAATTCTCGATCCGGTGGGGGCAGGGGCCACCCGATTCCGGACCGGGGCCGTCAACCGGATCATGGACGAATGCCGGGTTTCCGTACTTCGCGGCAACGCCTCGGAGATCTTTTCACTGGGCACATCCGACATCCGGACCCGGGGGGTCGACTCCTCACTGGCGATGACCGATGACTTTGTGTCCGCAGCCCGGGAAATGGCACGGGAGAAAGGTTGCATTATCGCCATTTCCGGCGAAGAGGACTGCATCACCGACGGCAGCCGGGTGTTCCGGGTAAAAAACGGTCAGCCGATCATGACCCGGGTGACCGGCATCGGCTGCGGTCTGTCGGCGATAACCGGCGCTTTCTGCGCGGTGGCCGGGGAAAACCTGCTCGAAGCCACGGCGGCGGCATTCGGTTTTTACGGCCTGTGCGGTGATATGGCAATTGGGGAAAGCGAAAAACCGGGCAGTTTCCAGGTCGCCTTCATCGACAGCCTGTATGCCGCCGAAGCGGCCGATATTGAAGCCGGACTCCGGGTCAGGGAGCTGGTGGCATGAAGGTTCTCGCACTTGTCGGCTCTTACCGGAAAGGCGGCATCATCGATACGGCAATCGATGAAATCCTGGCCTCCGCCGGAGAGGCCGGCGCCCGTACGGAAAAAATCTACCTGATCGACCGTCGCATCGAATTTTGCACCAACTGCCGCACCTGCACACAGGCGCCGGGGGAGCAGCGCGGGGAATGCATCTTCGATGATGACATGAACCCGATCCTGGAAGCGATTGCGGCAGCCGACGCCCTGGTCATCGGCTCGCCGATGAATTTCGGCACGGTGACGGCGGTGATGAAGCGGTTTATCGAACGGCTCGTCTGCTTTGCCTGCTGGCCCTGGGGGGAAAATGCCCCGACGGTGCGAAATCCGAAGAAAAACAAACCCGCCGTGATAGTCGCCTCCTCTGCCGCACCGGCTGTGATCGCCCGGCTGGCGACCGGGCAGGTAAAACTGTTAAAAAAAGCCGCCGGGCTTCTCGGGGGCAAACCGGTTGGCGTTCTCTTCATCGGGCTTGCCGCCCGTAAAAAACAGCAGGCAATCGGTAACCGCACCCGAAAAAAAGCACGGGTTCTTGGCAGCAAACTCGTTTCCAGGGCGAACCACTAGTAAATCACCGGGCCAGCTCGAACCCATCCGCGTCGGACTGTCCCGGTTCGTCTTCCGCCGGCCAGGCGGCGCAGATCCGGGTACCTTCCCCGGGCCGGGAGTCGATGACGAATTCGGCCCCGGAGAGTTCGGCACGCTCGCGCATGCCGACCAGGCCGAAACCGGAGCCCCGGAATTCTGCGTTCAGGACCACCCCGGCATCAAATCCCGCGCCATCATCGTTGACCTCGAGGCAGATCCGGCCGTTTCGACGGGTCAGCACGACGGAGATCGAACGGGCGCCGCTGTGTTTTCCGATATTATTGAGCGCCTCCTGCAACAGGCGAAAGGCCGGCTCCTTGATCGCTTCGGGCAGCTCATGCTCGACAAGCTCCAGATACCGTTCGATGGTCATTTCCGTATAAACCGCCCCGAACTCCCGGCAAAGCCAGCTGATACCGGCCACCAGGCCAAGGTCGTTTATGATCGACGGCCGCAGGTTCCGGATGATCCGCCGCACATCATCGATGGCGGATTTAATCATCGGAACGAGTTTTTCCAGCAGCCCCCTGTCCTCGCTGTTGAGCCGATCGCCCAGGTTGAACACCGCGTTTTCGACAAAAAACTTGATGGCGCTCAACGATTGCCCGATGCTGTCATGCAGATCACGGGCAATCCGGGTGCGTTCGCTTTCCTCGGCCGTTACCAGTTGGTCGGAAAGTTTCCGCAATTCCCGGTTGCTTTTTTCAAGCTGCCCCGTCCGTTCGACCACCCGGCTTTCAAGCCGCTGGGAGTAGCGCTCCAGAAGCGCCTTGCTTTCGCTGAGCTCCCGGAACATCGACGTATAAGGTTTCAGCAAACCATGGGCGACTATGGCGCGGTAGACGAGATAAAAAGAGATGATCTTCAGCAGGTGCCCCACCATGTTCATTATGCCATAGACGTCGACATACAGCGTGAACGCCAGTTCGGTGGCAATCGAAAAGCCGATCGCCGCCAGAAGCAGCCGGTTCATTGTCGGATCGACATCATGCCGGCGGCGGTAGAGTCGAATGGCCGCTGTCAGGAGAATGGCGCATATCAGGTATTCGCTGAAGATCTTGAAAGGTGTCAGGCCGACACCTTCGATGTAGCATTTCGGAAAACAGTGAAATTTGAATACCGCAAGAAACAGGAGAATCGAAACGGAAGCGTAAGCGGCAAACACCGGGAAATAATGTATCCGCCGTTTGAACAGGAAGGTCACGGCCAGCAGGGAAAAACTTTCCAGGTATCTTGCAATTATCCATAACTGGGTGGCATGATCGGCATGATGGATCGCAAGGACGCTCATTCCCTTGTAGGCAAGCGTGTGCATCAGGTCGAAAAATCCGACAAACAGGAACGCCGTGCCAAGCACGATCAGAAAGTCGTCCTCGACAAAACGGATCGTATTCCATGCGAACAGGAAAATCGAAAACGACACCAGGATGCTGAATATTTCGGCAATACTGTGAAACAACAAATAACTGTGCAGGCTCGACAGGTAAACACCAAAAAGTATCAAACCCGGAATAGTAAACCGGATCGGACGGAATTTAGCGCTAGTATACGGCAGATTGTCTTGCATTTTTCCTCAAAGCGGTTGTAACAGATCAGGGAGAATGAACATGCACCTGCAACATGCAGAAAAATCCGGTCTCAACCAGGCTAAACGGAAAAAGTAGTATGCCACCAGTTGGACATAATGTCAATCTACGGCAGGAAACATGACCCTTCTTGCCATTTTCCTTCTTACCTATGCCGGCATCGCCGTAGGACGGGTTCCCGGCCTGGTGATCGACCGGGTCGGCATTGCGCTTCTGGGCGCCATCGCCATGCTCGTGTTCGGCGGGATTCGCCCTGAAAACGCCGTCGGGGCAATCGACTGGCCCACCATCCTGCTGCTCTATTCCCTGATGATCGTTTCCGCCCAGCTCCGGCTCGGCGGGTTTTATACATGGTCGGCGGTGCGTATCATGCGCATGCTGGACCGACCGCAACTGTTCCTCTTATCCGTTATGATCGTAAGCGCACTGCTTTCGGCTGTGCTGGCAAACGATATCGTCTGTTTTGCATTTACCCCGGTTCTCGCCATTTCACTTGTCCGGGCCGGCCTGAACCCGCTTCCTTTTCTTATGGGACTGGCTGTAGCGAGCAATATCGGGTCGGCGGCGACCCTGATCGGCAATCCGCAGAACATGCTGATCGGCCAGGTCGGGCGACTCGATTTTGGAGAGTTCATGCTCTGGTGCGCCCCGCCCGCAGCCATTTCACTGTCCGGCAGCTATTTGATTATCGCATGGATGTACCGGAACCGTTTTTATGAAAAGAAATCCGGCCTGCCCGAGCA
>JAGXHH010000167.1 GCA_024636355.1 Desulfobacteraceae bacterium
CCGTCTTCAGATCCTCGAGATACTTGATCCGGTCATTGGTATCGGATACATAATCGAGAATGACCCGTTCGAGCGCCCTGAAAAAATCGTAGGCAAACATGCACTGCCCTTCATTGGTCTCCGAGCTTTCCACCATGAGCTGAATGGCGCGCCCCAGGTTCCGCTGGCCGAGCCCTTTCTGACCGAACCGTTTGGTGACGTCCGGTTCCTGGTTCAAGGAATCGATTACTTCAGAAAGGGTTTTGATGCTCTTTTCACCGGCGACTTCTCCGGCTGATAGCTTCATCATTTCCACCGGGGTAAGCTTTTCCGACCTGGGCAACCGGGTGAGGACCACACCCGCGGAGGCCGCATAGATCAGGTTCGGATCCTGGTGCAGATGCTCCCGGGCAAGGGTGGTTTTTGTTTCACTGCCGATGGCGTATGCCGTCAGTGACTGCTGGAGCCGGTAATTCGTATTGTGGGAAACGTTGCAGATCCGGCAGCGGTCGACGATCGGGGCTTCTTCCTTTTCGGAGACGAAGTGGTTGAATTCCGAGTTATTGCTCGTGGCGATCACCAGGGTGTCGATTGGCCATTTGAAACCGTCGATCTCGATTTCCCGGTTCTGGATCACCCCGAGGTAGACCTGGACGAGATCCTTTTTGTTCTTGTAGATCTCATCGCTGAAGTGGATGCCGCCGCCGGCCACCCGGGCAAGCGCGCCGCGGCGCAGGTCAAACCGGTACGGGTTGTTCGTATCGGTGATGTGCAGCAGACGCTGGATCGATTCCTCGCCGAGCAGGTCGACCGCAGACGAGGTGATCTTATCCTTTGCCGGGTACTTTCCGGTAATGGTCCCCATGCTCTCCATGAGCGGCACCGGAACCACATCGATAAAATCGAGCATGGCATCAATGTCTCCGTCGGTATGCATGCGGATTTCATGCCAGATGTAACCGCTGCAGGCGCCGAGAGGCCGGTGGTTCATGTACAACCGCTCAATTTCCTCATCTGAAAATCCGTATTCCGAGGCCAGGTATTCGGCGGAACGACTGTTGCCGCTGCCGCTAAACAGGTTCATCGCCAGGATCATTGGATCCTCATAGGTCTGGGACTCAATGAATTTGATCCGGCCGTAGTTCTCCAGACGGTCGAGGTTTTTGAAGCGGAAGGTGTACTTGGCATTGCGTTCGCCGCTGAGGAAATCCCGGTACTTGGCGCAGAGGAAATCCACGAAGAAGGTCTTGCCGTTTCCCGGTTCGCCGACAAGGACAAAAGCCATTTCCTTGGATGACCCCCCTTCCGAGGCATCCTTGACATAGGAGACAAAACTGTTGATTTCGTCGTACATGCCGATAATATGCTTTTTCTCCTGCCGAAATATCTTAAAATCATAAGTGGTTTTGCCGTTGACGGTGACCTTTTCAAAACCGTCTCCGAGAATCATCCGGGCAACAGCCTGGAAGGCATTTTCAAAGCTTCTCTGACCTTCCTTGACCTTATTGATGTGGGTTTTCAACGTATCCATACTGTTAAATTTTCCTCCTGAAAAATTGAATCGCTATGCGGATGTATTGCTTTAATTTTTCTTTTTAACGAAATTATATGTGCACAAACCGGACAAGACGCAACTGTATCGCGCACTTGAAAGGCACGGCACGGCCTGCCGGATCCCGTGAGACCGCAGAGATGCATTTTTAATGGAAAGCGGGCAAAAGAAAATCAGTAGAGAGAATAAGAAATCTTGTCTGCGTGATGTGCGATGATGGAATCAGACCGTGATCAGCTTTCAGCACGCTATCGGCAAATTCTGATATGAACGGAAAGGAATTAATACATTTCATTATTACAAACTTTTTTCATGGGCACTGATTAAGAAAAGCACAATGTCTTTTTGCGAACTCAGCGCCCGAAGCTATTATCAGCTTACACAATATGGCTGATTTTGAAAAAGTAAAACATTTTTTTAATAAATTGATCCGGATCACCAAATGGGGTGCCTGCTCCATACGATGGACGTAATATCTCATTAACTGTCAAGGGGCGAAGACACCGGTTGACTTCCCGGACAAATCGAAAAATTCGATCCCTTCAAATCGAAGAGAAACCACGGGACGCCTCCCCTTTTTTAAATCGGATTTGCATTTTGATTGGAATCAGACCTATTATATTTCTATCGGGGTGTTGAAAAGATATTGTTCATGGCCTGTTGTCTGCTGATGCAATCTTTATATTGATACAGGCGCCCCGGACAAGACTCGTTGGGATAGACGCCTGCAGTGCATCCGGTTTTTCAACATGCGGAAAACGGAGGCCGGCATGTCCGATGAGGACCGGATTTTCTTGTCTCCGGAAGAGGCACTTGACGCAATCCGCTCCGATTTTAACCTCTACCCGCCACAGACCCGTCTTTTTCTGGAGCTTGGCCCGCTGATCCTGGGCAAAAGATTTTCCCTCGTAGAAGATGCCCGCAATAAAGGGGTATGGATGTCCACGCCCGGTCGCCGGCCCGTGCACCGGATGCGAAAAATATCCCCGGAGGCGCTTGGCAATCTCCTTTGCCGGACACTTTACACCAGTTGTCCGTCTTCGGCTGATCTGGCCGAAATCTGTGCCCGGGTATTTGAGACACCGGCCCGGCCCGGACAGAATTCCGGCGGGCAAAACGGCATCTGGATCCACACCGGTATGGAAAATTTTAAATGCGGACAATGCGGCCGCTGCTGCAGCCAACTGGATTATCACGATACCTTGTCGGAAGCGGATTACCGCCTCTGGCAGGAAAAAGGACGAAACGACATACTCCAATGGATCGGCACCACCCGAAAGAACGGCCAGGTCATATCGCGCAATATCTGGATGGTGCCCGGCACCCGAAATTACACCGACACATGCCCGTGGCTCCGCAAAAACAAAAAATCGCATTCCTGTGAATGCCTGATCCATGATGTAAAACCGGAAATCTGCCGCCAGTATCCCGGCACCCGCAAGCACGCCAGAATGACCGGTTGCCCGGCGGTTGAAACATTGCAAGGAGCAGCGGAATCATCGACATTCTTTTAAAAAGCAATTGATTTTAATATAGATTTTTCTTAATCTTGATGTCTTGTTTTTTGAACAAGTTTTTTTTACATGAAGTACATGAAGGTCTCATGAAGATCCATGAAGGGATTTTTTAAATTTTAAACCTTCATGTTCTTCATGGTCTTCATGTATATCAAACCGCTGTTCGCAGTGTCTCTGTGATATCGTTTGGTTGCTGATAGTGGCCGTTATGTGTTCTCTGTGGTAATTTTCTGCTTTTTGCAATTTCATCAATCTTGCTACGTACTTCAAATACAGAGCCGAATATGAAATCAAACCGATTTGCCGAAAAAACCATCTCTCAATGGTCTTCCTGGATCATACGGTCCATTCTGTTTGCGGCCATTATTTTTATTACGGCCGTTCAGATACCCGCGGCGTTTGCTGCTCCCAAGGCGGAATTGTGGCCCAGATGGGAAAAGCACAACCCGGAGGACGCCACCCGGATCGATCACAGCAAGTGGGCGTCTTTTCTGGAAAGGTATCTGGACACCGATCATCCCTCCGGCATCAACCGGGTCCGCTACGCCTCGGTAACCCGGGAGGATGCCCGGCAGCTGGAGGCTTATCTGGAGGAACTCGGGGAAGTAGCCGTGACCGGTCTGAACCGGGCCGAGCAGAAGGCTTACTGGATAAACGCCTATAATGCCTTGACGGTAAAGGTTATCCTCGATCACTACCCGGTGGACAGTATTATGGATATCGACCTGTCGGGATGGTTTTCCAAAGGTCCGTGGAAAGCCGAACTGATGACTGTGGAAGGCGAAGACATTTCCCTCGACGACATCGAACATCGCATCCTGAGACCAATCTGGCAGGACAACCGGATCCACTATGCGGTAAACTGCGCCAGCATCGGATGCCCGGATCTCCGCGCCGAGCCGTTTACACGGGAGAACATGGAAGAACTTCTTGACGCCAGCGCCCGCCAACACATCAATCACCCGCGCGGGGTCCAGTTCACAGGAAAAGGCGATCTCCGGATTTCCTCAATCTACAAATGGTTCCGGGCGGATTTCGGCGATTCTGAAGAGGGCGTACTGAAACACCTGGCACAATATGCGGATGATCCTGTTTCCACCCAGCTCAAATCCTATACCGGCGATATCGACTACCATTATAACTGGGATTTGAACGAGCCGTAATTGTGTCTTTGTGATGGCTTCATAAAAAGCTGACGTACCCCGCCGTCATACCGGCGCAGGCCGGTATCCAGTCTTCTTTCTCGGTGAAATGTGCCTGTGATTAACGGGTGACCACGTAGGAGCGGGCCATGCCCGCGAAAATGCATCCGCCATCGCGGGCATGGCCCGCTCCTACAGAGCCTTTCGACGTTCACCGGGGATTGCTGGTCATTCCGCCTCTGACGAAATTCAGACACCGATCAATTCGGCAGGTACGAGGAAGCCGCTCTTCGGGGCAGGTATTTGGGAGCGGAGTTTTTCATGATCGGCAGGATCGGAAGTTTGTGAATCAGTTTCAGGTAGCGTGCGGACCTGTCGTCCGAAATCCGCTCCAGCATGATGGTCAGGGGAAACTGGGTCAAGGTCCTGATGAGATCAAAAATCAGTAAATATCGGGACTGTCCATTATAGAGCTGCAGGTAAGTGCCCGCAATAGCGGCAAGGGAGCGCGACAGGTGCAGGTACTCGCTCTTGACCACCAGGCCCAGGTGCTGGGTATTTGACATCAGGTGAAATACCACCTGCAGGCGCCGGTGCAATCCCCGCCATCCTTCCTTGTGGATCTGAAGAAGGAAAAAACGGTTCAGGGGCGTTACCCGCTTTTTTTCAAGGGTCTGGGCCAGAGTGGCCTGAATTTCCGCCCGCCGCCGTTCACTCCGTTCGGGATCTGCGCTCATGGTGATCAGGGCGGTGGCCAGCAGTTCCACATCGGCGCAGACAGCCCCCGACACATACTCCCACAGCGGCTTCCATCGGCCTTTCAGGCTGATGCAGTTGCCCCAGTCGATCAGGTACATCTCGCCGCGGCCATCGACCAGCACGTTTCCCGGATGCAGATCGCCGTGAAATTCCTGGTAGACAAACGCTGTCTCTTATACACATCTGACGCTGCCG
>JAGXHH010000168.1 GCA_024636355.1 Desulfobacteraceae bacterium
CGGATGGCCTTCGGCCGGAGCCGCTGCCGCCGGTTTAGCGGGAGCCGCAGGTTTTGGCGGAGCTTTTGGCGCCGGCGCAGCCTGGGGGGCCGACGGTGCGGTTCTTGGCTCGGGCGCCCGGGCAGCTAACGGCTGAGGAGCAGCTGTCGGCTGGGGAGCCGGGGCCTGGGCCGGGATATCGGCAGCCTGCACATAGTGAATCTGTCTCGGTTCACCGGTGTCCTCGACGGCCACCTCGAAGGGTTCGCCTTCTACAAAAACGTTGAACTTGCGGATGTTTGCGGGCATTTCCGGTTTTTCTTTTTCAACCAGCTCCCCGGCCCTGGCTTTGCGGATCAATTCTTCTTCTTTTTTCACCTGCTCCAGGGATTTCGGTCTAAGGGAATCCGGCGGGGTTTCAATGCCGTATTTGTATTTGAGGAATTTTTTTCCGGTGACCGGATAAAGGGCGTAGATCAGGACGTCATCGATATCGGTCGTGATGTCCTTTACATCTTCCTTTGCTTTTTCCAGTTCGGGCTCAAGAATTTCCGCGGGTCGGACGGTGATCGGCTTTTCACCACGCGGATACCCTTTCAACGCCTTCTTTTGAACCTCGGGATTGATCGGGGCCGGTGTCTCGCCGTACAGGCCGTAGCACAGGTCTTTGACCTGGGACGTGATCATCTTGTAGCTCTCGTTTTCATCATCGAACAAGACGTTGTTGACCGTTTGGATGCCAACGATCTGGCTGGTCGGGGTCACCAGCGGAATCTGACCCAGGTCTTTTCGGACCTTGGGCAGCATTTCGTATACTTCCTGAATCCGGTCCAGGGCGTCCATTTCCCGGAGCTGGTTGACGAGGTTGGAAAGCATGCCGCCGGGGGTCTGGTGGAGCAGCACGTTCGTGTCGATGATCGAGACCTTGGAATCGTCGAGCAGGTATTTGTACTTGGGCAGGATTTCACGTTCCATCTTATGGTTGATTTCCGCCAGCGCCTCGATGTCGAAACCGGTATCCCGGTCTGTGCCGTACAGCGCCACCACCAGCGGCTCGATGGCCGGATGCGAGGTACGGTAGGCAAAGGGAGACAGGCAGGTATCCAGGATATCCACGCCGGCTTCAATCGCCTTTAACTGGGTCAGCGGGGCCATGCCGGAGGTGAAATGGCTGTGCAGGTGAATCGGGGGCTTGACCGTCTCTTTCAGGGCTTTGACCAGTTTAAACGCGTCATAGGGGGCCATCAGACCGGCCATGTCCTTGATACAGATCGTATCGGCGCCCATGTCTTCGAGTTCCTTGGCCTTCTTCAGAAAGTACTCGAGATTGTAAACCTCGCCGCCCATGCGGGGTGCGGTCAGGGAATAGCAGACGCATCCCTGAAAGTGCTTGCCGTTTGCCTTGATGGCCTTCACTACGGTCTCAAAATTCCGGTAATCGTTTAACGCATCAAATGTCCGGAAGACATCCATGCCGTTTTCAGCTGCCCGATCGACAAACGCCTTGGCGACGTCATCGGCGTAATGCCGGTACCCAACGAGGTTTTGGCCCCGCAGCAGCATCGACAGAGGCGTTTTCTTAAAGTAACGCTTTAGCGTCCGAATGCGTTCCCAGGGGTCTTCGTTCAGGAACCGGTGCATGGTATCGAAAGTGGCTCCGCCCCAGACTTCCACGGCCCAGAAACCGATCTGGTCCATCATTTCGGAAACCGGAATCAGGTCTTCTGTCCGGCCACGGGTTGCAAAGAGCGACTGGTAGCCGTCGCGCAGGGTAAGGTCTTCGATTTTTACCGGGTTTTTGGCAACGGGACGGTCCTTGTCAGTGTTCACCTGCGTCATTTTAATTTCAAAATGATTCATTTTTTAAGTTCCCCTCACTCAACGTGGTTGGATATGGCTTGGGCACGTCCTGATCAACGGGCCGGCATCGCGTTAAAAGATTGTATAGAGCACAAAGTGTATTTGCCTACCTGCGAAACGCCCGGAGCTGCATCATGGCACGGGTCTGCATCTGTTGATTCCGGCCCGTCAGGCCCCATGGCCCAACCATGGAAAGCATGGTGCGATCCGGTATGGCCACAACGGGTCTGGCCGGCGCCGCCTGCATTTCAACTGCGTACATTCCTTGTTCTTCGTCCTGTAAATATTGCATGACGGCCGCCAGCGCGGCCCGTTTCTTTTTGTCCAAAGACATCGATATATCTCCTCGGAGTTCCGCAGTTTCGGGTTACGCGGGTATATTGCCGTGTTTTTTCGGCGGCAGCGTCAGCCGTTTGTTGGACAGGACCTCCAGCGCCTCGATAAGACGGGGCCGTGTTTCGCTGGGCACGATTACATCGTCAATATAGCCCCGGCTGGCCGCCACGTAGGGGTTGGAAAACAGGTCCCGGTATTCCTCTATTTTTTCCTGGCGTTTTTTTACAGGGTCTTCGGCGCTGTCGATTTCCCGGCGATGGATGATATTGGCCGCGCCCCCTGCCCCCATGACCGCGATTTCAGCCGTCGGCCAGGCAAACGCCATGTCGGCGCCCAGGTGCTTGGATGACATGGCAATGTAGGCCCCGCCATAGTCTTTGCGGACGATGACCAATAATTTGGGGACGGTGGCCTCGGAATAACACCAGAGAAGTTTGGCGCCGTGCCGGATGATGCCGCCCCATTCCTGCTCGCTGCCGGGCAGATACCCGGGAACGTCGGAAAAGGTCAGGATCGGGATATTGAACGCATCGCAGAAGCGGATAAACCGCGTGGCCTTATCCGATGCGTCGATATCGAGGCAACCGGCGAGAACCTTCGGCTGGTTGGCGATAATTCCGATCGAGCGGCCGTTTAACCGGGCAAAGCCGACGATGATGTTCTTGGCAAAATGCTTGTGGGGTTCGAAAAAATCGCCGTTATCGACAATGGCATGGATGATGTCCTTCATGTCATAGGACTGGTTCGGATCGACCGGCACCAGGGAGTCAAGGGTGGCTTCCATGCGGCCCGGATCGTCGCCCGTGTCGATAAGCGGCGGGTCTTCCATGTTGTTTGCCGGCAGAAACGAGAGCAGTTTTCGGATACGGTCAATGGCATCTTCGTCGGAGTTGCAGGCGAAATGAGCGACCCCGCTTTTTTCATTGTGCGTCATGGCGCCGCCGAGATCTTCAAACGAGATTTCCTCGCCGGTAACCGACTTGATGACCTAGGGGCCGGTGATGAACATGTGGCTCGTCTTTTTGACCATGAAGACCCAGTCGGTCATGGCCGGGGAGTAAACCGCGCCGCCGGCTGTCGGCCCCATAATGGCCGACAATTGCGGGATAACGCCGGAAGCTGTCGAATTTCGGTAAAAGATCTCGCCGTATCCGAACAGGGCGTCGACCCCTTCCTGGATTCGCGCACCGCCGGAATCGTTGAATCCCACGATCGGAACCCCGGCTTTTAATGCCAGATCCATGACTTTGCAGATCTTTCTGGCGTGCATCTCGCCAAGACTGCCGGCCCGGGAGGTAAAATCCTGGGCAAAGGCGAATACCGGGCGTCCATTCACCAGGCCGTGACCGGTGATGACCCCGTCGGACGGGATATCCACCTTATCCATGCCGAAATTGACGCACCGGTGCCGGACGAAAATGTCGATTTCACGGAAGGTGTCCGGATCGAAAAAACGGTCGAGTCGTTCGCGGGCGGTCAGTTTGCCCTGTTCCTTGTGTTTGGCGACCGCCTTTTCTCCGCCCATTTCCCGGATTTTGGCTTTTAACGCCTTGAGTTCGTTGATTTTGTCAGAAGCGTCGCTCATATGTGCGATTCCTTTCCTGTCCCGGTTTATACATTATGAATCATTTTGCAGCATAGTGGACAAAGTTTCAAGAAGCCGCCGGGCTCCGGCCATTGCCGTTGTCCGACCATCCGTGATCTGACGCCTGATCCCAGGCAGCATCTCTTTTACATCGGGTAATTGATAAAACCATTCCTTCAATCCCTCGTCGAGCAGGTAAAGAAACCAGTCCATCGCCTGCTCTCTGCGCTTGCGGTCAAATTCGCCCGCCTGCTGCATCAGGTGCCGATGCTCCAGCACGTTGTGCCAGATCGCATCGATGCCGGTCATGGTAAGCGCGCTGCAGGTCATCACCGGCGGCTGCCAGACCGGACTGGCCGGGGCCATCATGTGCAGGGCGTTTTCATAGGCGGCTTTGGCATTCGCGGCATTTTCTATATTGTTGCCGTCGGCCTTGTTAACCGCTATTGCATCTGCGATTTCGATGATGCCCCGCTTGATTCCCTGGAGTTCATCGCCTGCGCCGGCCAGCAGGAGCACCAGGAAGAAGTCGACCATGGAGGCCACGGAATATTCGGACTGTCCTACTCCGACGGTCTCCACCATGACGACATCGAAGCCGGCGGCTTCACAGACCAGGATCGACTCGCGGGTCTTACGGGCCACACCGCCGAGTGTTCTGCCTGCAGGGGACGGCCGGATAAACGCCCGCGGATCTGCGGACAGTTTCTCCATCCGGGTCTTGTCCCCCATGATGCTCCCGCCGCTTTTCGCACTGCTCGGATCAACGGCCAGGATCGCCACCTGGTGTTCTTCTTCGATCAGACGCAAGCCCAGGCTTTCGATAAACGTGCTTTTCCCGACCCCGGGCACTCCGGTTATGCCGAGCCGGATCGAGTTTCCGGTGTGCGGCAGCAGCGCATCGAGTACCTCGTGCGTCAGTTTCTGGTGGCTGGGAAGCGCACTTTCAATCAGGGTAATGGTCTTTGACAGTGCCTTGCGGTTGCCCTCAAGGACGCCGTCGACGTAATATTTCGGATCGGTTTCAATCATTTACGAGATTCTATCCGTCCTGGGACGGGCGATTCGCAGGGGCGGGTTTCAGGCCCGCCCCTGTAGGTGAAAATCATTATGCGGCCATAGTGACGCATTTAACGACACGATCAACCTTTTTTTTCAAGGGCATTGAGGACCTGGTTTGCCGAATCGGTCACCATTGTGCCCGGTCCGAAGACATTTGTCACCCCGGCATTGAAAAGAAATTCATAATCGCCGGGCGGAATGATGCCGCCGACAACGATCAGGATATCACCGGCTCCCTGGGACTTCAGGGATTCTATGAGCTGGGGAACCAGGATCTTGTGGGCGCCGGCAAGACTGGAGACGCCGACGACGTGCACGTCGTTTTCAATGGCCATTTTCGATGCTTCTTCCGGAGTCTGGAACATGGGGCTGATATCCACATCAAAGCCGAGATCCGCATAGGCGGTCGCCACTACTTTAATGCCCCGGTCATGGCCGTCCTGCCCCATCTTGGTCAGAAGAATCCGGGGTCGGCGCCCTCGTTTTTCCATGAACTGTTCCGTCCGTTTCCGGATCGAGACGATGATCTCATCGTCCTGGTATTCCCCGGCATAGACGCCGGAGATGCACTGGGTAGTGGCCGTGTAACGGCCGAACACCTTCTCCATTGCATCGGAAATCTCGCCTACCGTGGCCCGTGCGCGTACTGCCGGGATGCAGACTTCCAGCAGGTTGCCGCCGGATTCGGCACAGTTGGTGATCGCTTCCAGGCAGCGCTTGACCTCGGCAGCATCCCGCTTTTCCTTGATCTGGTTGATCCAGGCGACCTGGTTGTCCCGGACAGCTTCCGAAATCTCACGGACCTCGATGGGGACTTCATCTTCGACCTTGTACTTGTTGACGCCGACGATCACCTCTTTGCCCTGGTCGATCTTGGCCTGGCGCCGGGCGGCGGCCTCTTCGATTCGCATCTTGGGCATTCCCGCGACGATCGCCTTGGTCATTCCCCCCAGTTCCTCAACCTCGTCGATCAGTGCCCGCGCCTTTTTCACGATCTCACTGGTGAGCGATTCCACATAATAGGAGCCGGCCAGCGGATCGACCACCCGGGTCACCTGGGATTCTTCCTGGATGATGATCTGGGTGTTGCGGGCCACCCGCGCGGACAGATCGGTGGGCAGGCTGACGGCTTCGTCAAAGGCGTTCGTGTGCAGCGACTGGGTGCCGCCGAGAGCTGCGGCAAGTGCCTCTAATGTGGTGCGAACGATGTTGTTGTACGGGTCCTGCTGGGTCAGGCTCCAGCCGGATGTCTGGACATGGGTGCGCAGCATGAGCGATTTCTGGCTCTTCGGGTTGAACTGTTTCATCAGGTCGGCCCACAGGTACCGGGCGGCCCGGAGCATGGCAATCTCCATGAAAAAGTTCATCCCGACGCCGAAGAAAAACGACAACCGCGGGGCGAAGGCGTCGATATCGAGGCCGGCATTTAATGCGGCCCGCACGTATTCGATACCGTCGGCAATCGTAAATGCGGTCTGCAGAACCGAATCGGCGCCGGCTTCCATCATGTGGTAGCCGCTGATGCTTACCGTGTTGTATTTCGGCATGTGTTCGGAACAGTAGCCGATGATGTCGGAAACGATCCGCATGGAGGGTTCGGGCGGATAGATGTAGGTGTTGCGGGTCAGGTATTCTTTTAAGATGTCGTTCTGGATCGTGCCGGTCAGCTTTTCCTGGGAGACTCCCTGCTCTTCGGCAGCGACGATGTATCCGGCAAGTACCGGGAGAACCGCGCCGTTCATGGTCATGGAGACCGACATCTTGTCCAGAGGGATTTCGTTAAACAAAATCTTCATGTCTTCGACGGAATCGATCGGCACGCCGGCCTTGCCAACGTCTCCGATGACCCGGGGGTGATCCGAATCGTATCCCCGGTGGGTGGCGAGATCAAAGGCAACGGAAAGCCCTTTCTGCCCGGCCGCCAGGTTCCGTTTGTAGAATTCGTTGGACTCCTTTGCACTGGAAAACCCGGCATACTGCCGGATCGTCCAGGGGCGGAGGGTGTACATGGTCGCCCGCGGACCCCGGACGAACGGGTCGAAACCGGGAAGCGAATCGATAAAATCGATCCCCTCCAGATCTTCGCTCGTATACAGCGGTTTGATCGTAATCCCTTCAGGGGATTGCCAGTTCAGGGATTCCGGGGATTTCCCCTTGAGCTCCTTTTCGGCAATCTCGGCCCATTTCTTCTTATCCGGATGCTTTGCCATGGTGTGCTCCGTATGTGTTGTTTAACTGATATTATTATTCTTAGTCACGTTGGCACAATTCGACAAGCACGCCGCCGGTCGCTTTTGGATGCAAAAAGGCGATCCGGGCACCGCCGGCGCCGATGCGCGGGGTTTCATCGATTAATTTGACACCCTTGTTCTTCAACTCGTCAAGGGCCGCATCGATATCATCGACACGAAAAGCAATATGATGGACTCCCTCCCCTTTTTTTTCAAGAAATTTTGCAATGGGACCGCCCGGGTCGGTCGATTCGAGAAGTTCCACTTCGCTTTCGCCCACGGGAAGAAATGCCGTGGTCACTTTCTGCTCGGCTACAGTTTCCTCGCCTTCGAATGGAAGGCCCAGAATATCGGACCAGAATTGTTTTCCGGCCGCATTGCTGTTGACCGCGACACCGATATGATCGATCTGGAGAATCTTCATCTGTCAAATCCTTTCAAAGAGTTTCAAATCGGATGAATGGTTTCATAAACGAGTTTTAAATCAGTGAATGCTGTTTCTGCATCAAACGATGGGTTACCGAATTGCCGCTTGCCTGTCAAGGTGATTTGGCATGATGGATGTTGTATGCATCCGTATCCGGTTTATCGCGGCCCCGGCTGAGGTGAACCGCCGGATATACCCGCGTATGTAAGTGTTACTTACCAAAATAATATTCTTTGTTTCATCCTGTCAAGAAGATTTATACACCGTGTCGAATTAGTTGCCTGCGGTTTGCTCGGAAGCTAAACCTTGCTTTTAAAGAGCCAAATCGAAATGTAATAATTTTTTAAGATCATTGCGGGAAATGCACTCAATTTCAATGTTAAAAACGGCTTCAAGATGCCGCTGCACAGATGCCGCGATATCCCGCATCGTAAAATGCTTTTCTGTCAATTCGGATAAAGAGGTCATCCGGACGCCTTTCATGCCGCAGGGGTAAATCCATTCAAAGGGTGTCAGGTCCATATCGATATTCAATGAAAAACCATGAAGGGTGATGCCGCGCCGGATGGCAATCCCGATACTGCCGAGTTTCCGGCGCCCTGCCCATATGCCGATATTCTCTATGCTTCCCTCGGAAGTTACACCATGATCGGCCGCTGTCCGGCACATAATCGCTTCAATGGACGTGACAAACGTACGGATGTCGAGGCCGAGGGCGTCGATATCGACAATCAGGTAGCCGACCAGCTGGCCGGGGCCGTGATAGGTGATATCGCCTCCCCGTTCGATTGACACGACATCGATTTTTTTTTCCTGCAACACCGCATCTTCGATGATCAGGTTCCGGCGCCCGCCCCGTTTGCCGGTCGTAAAAACAGGGGGATGTTCGAGCAGCAGGACCAGATTCCGGTCAAATTCCCCGCGAATCCGCATTTCGGCCACTTGCGTCTGGAGCCGGTAGGCGGTTTGGTACGTCACCGTCCCCATTTCAACCACCAGCCATTTTTCTCTTGTATCAAACATGGGTGCCGCCTGTTTCACTGAAGATATGAAATGCAGCTCCTAATCAAACATTTACGGCCGATGCTCACAGTTGTGGACATATCGGCCGCATTGTTAATCTATTCGAGAATCTGCCGGAGCGAAGCGACATCTGAATACCTTCTGGCTCCTGACTCCTGAATTCTGGCTTCTGCTTTATTTTATACAGACTTTCCGCACTTCAAGCAGATCGCAAAAGCCACCGAAAATTTTGGCGATGCCGTCCTGTTTCAGGGTGGTCATCCCTTCTTCGATGGCAAGATCCCGGATTTCGCTCATCATGGCCCGTCGCTGGATGAGATGCTTTACTGTATCGGTGCCCATCAACAGTTCATGGATGCCCATCCGGCCGCGATACCCGGTGTTGTTACAGGCCGGACACCCTTTGGGTCGAAACAGGATCAGGTCTTTGCTGTACTTCATTTTCATATGCTTTTCGAAGTATTGCGGGTC
>JAGXHH010000020.1 GCA_024636355.1 Desulfobacteraceae bacterium
GGGTTATGGCAAGTGCTGCGCCGTATGCTGACTTGTAGGCCAGCACGGACGTTGCCCCCGCGGCTTGCATGACATCAACGATCGGCCCGGCGATCAGCGTGCCGGCAACCCCCCATGACAGATAGAGGGTGGCGTTAAAATAAGCGAACAGCCGCCCGCGGTGCTCGGGGGGAATCAGGATCGAGGCCATCGCGTAAGAAGCGGCCAGTATGATCACGTTACCGATTCCCCGGGCAAAACTTGCCACGTAAATCAGCCAGAGCTGATTGGAGATCATGAACAAAGAAAGATGAAGTACGGAAATGATCGTGCCCAGGCAGACGGCCCGGCCGTTTCCGATCATCCGGCCGATCCGGCCGGCAAGCAGGCCGAAAATAATAATCGAAACCGATTCCATATTAAAAATGTAGCCCAGCACACTGCTCGAAACCCCGAACCCGGATTCGAGAAACAGGTACTGCGACTGGATGACCTCGACGCAGTTTCTCCCGAAGTTGATAAATGTCATGGCAATCAGGAAGACGATGAACAGCCGGTAGGAGGCAGGGCCGCAATCGGCCTGGCAATCGGGGTCAGGCGTACCCGCTTTTGCGACCCCGCCCTCGGGCAGAAACAAAACCGGCAGAATGGAGATAAACATCACCCCGGCGGCGGCGAAAAACAGGATCCCGGATTCAAACCCCCATCCGGCGTACATCCTCCCCATACCGTCGTAAAGCAGGCCGCCGAGCCAGATTCCGGCCAGGCGGCCGATTCCCCCGACACTCGTCAGCCGCCCGAATATCTCGTTTCGCTTCCGCGCCGGGTACAAATCCGAAATCAGGGCGCTCCAGCCGACATTGCTCATCGACCAGAAAAATTCCACAATCGACAGCCCGATAAGAATTGCATAGCCGGCCGCCTGGGGGGTGTCGGTCAGTATATGGGCCACCCAGATCAGCACAATGCCGATTCCGGCCGTAAATTCTCCCCAGATCATCAACGTCCGCCGGATCTGGTGTCGGTCCGACAACCGCCCCCAGAGGAAGGTCTGGGCCAGGATGTTGGACACCATCGGCAGGGTGGCAAACAGGGTGGTGGCCGTCACGGAAAGCCCCAGGAAATAGCGCAGGTAAATGGACAGATACGCATAGAACAGACCCCGCCGGAACATGGCCAGCGCCTGAAAAGAGCTGATTCCCAGGAAAATGGCGATCGGTGCGGACCATTGCCTCCTGCGGCGCACAGGCTTTGAACTAAAAATTCCCATTACACTATTTTACCGGCGAGGCCCCCGGCTCACGATTTGCCAATGGGCTCAGATATTAAATTGAAGGATATTTCTATCTGCCACAAAGCACTTCCGGATTGCCTGGATTTCAGCTTCCTTCCGGATTTCCGTTGTTACCACAAGAAGACTCATCTTTAAAAACATTATCCGCCGGCAGGCTTTTGCAAATGCGGATCAGCCGTAACATGTTGCCCATTTTGCCGTTGTGGTTCAGGAAAATCCAACCCAACAATTTCCGGTGAACGTCGAAAGGCTCTGTAGGAGCGGGCCACACCCGTGATGGCGGATGCAATTTCGCGGGCATGGCCCGCTCCTACGTGATCACCCGTTAATCACAGACACATTCCACCGAGAACGATACTCATCGGAAATCACCGGAAATCTTATCCCGGCAGCCCCCTGAAAAAAAACTACTTGACTTGTTGGTTCACCCGGTTAATATTTTAGTCGACTGTCGACCGTCGACAAACGAAACACCGTTTGCAGTCAAATATTCTATTTTTTGACGAACAAATGGTTTCATTCGCCTACTGACGGTTCTTTCCAACGTTACGACAAAAGCGCCCGACCGAAGAAAAACAGAATCTTTTCGATAAACATATGCATTGGCTTTTTCGCACCCGCTTTTTCAACCCTGAAGGGAGGAATCGTTATGCCATCGCCTAAAACCGAATTCGATGCCATCGTCGTCGGAAGCGGACCGGGGGGCGCGACTGTCGCCCGGGACCTGTCCCGGAACGGAAAAAAGGTGCTCATCCTGGAATACGGGGACAATGATCCCGTAAAGGGCACCATCCCGCAGGTCATCTCCCGGGCCTTCATCCCCGGGAAGAACGTGGTCATCACTACCCAGGCCCTGCCGGTCATCCGGGCTGTGACCACCGGGGGCAGTTCCCTGATCTATTGCGGCACGGCGTTTTTCCCGCCGGTTGAAACCCTGAAGCGATACGGCGTGGACATATCCGTCGAAGCCGACGAAGTCCGCAACGACGTCCCTATTGAAGCCCTGTCCGATGAACTCATGGGCGCCGGCCCGCAGCGTTTTCATGAAAGCGCCCTGGAGCTCGGCTACGACTGCCATAAACTGGATAAATTCATCTACCAGAACAAATGCCGGACCAAATGCCAGCTCTGCATGTACGGCTGCCCCTTCGGCGCCAAGTGGAACGCCCGGCACTTTGTGGACGACGCCCTCGAACACGGTGCAAAGATGATCAACCACGCCAAAGTGGAAAAGGTGATCATCGAAGACAAAAAAGCAGTCGGCGTCGAGTACCGGCACAACAAGGAAACGTTCAGGGCTTTTGCCCCGAAGGTGATCGTGGCGGCCGGCGGCATCGGCTCTCCATTGATTTTGCGGAAAAGCGGAATGCGCAGCACCGGTTTCGACTTTTTCTTCGATCCGCTGGTGTTCGTTTACGGCAAGGTAAAGGGTTTGGGCAACGGAAAGGCAATCCCCATGAGCGCCGGTATCCACTTTGAAGAAGACGGCATCGTCATGACCGATTTCAACATGCCGCGGATGTTCAAAGTCGCCTTCGACCTCCAGATCCTCAAAGTAAAACAGGCCTTCGCTTATTCCGACGTCATTCCGATCATGATCAAGATCCGGGACAATCTTTCGGGCGAGATCACCAGCAGGGGCTGGGTCAATAAACCGCTCACGAAATATGACAAGATGAAACTCGACAAAGGTGCCGAACACGCCAAACGGATCCTTTCCAATGCCGGGGCCACCGATATTTACAGGAGCTGGACCACCGCGGCCCACCCCGGCGGAACGGTGAAAATCGGCGAGCACCTGGATGCCGACCTGCAGACCAAATTTGAGAACCTCTACGTCTGCGACTGCTCGGTCATGCCCGAAGAATGGGGCCTGCCGCCAACGTGGTCAATTCTCGCCCTGGGCAAACGCCTGGCCAAACACCTGATGGCCGCCGATCAGACCGATAAGATCCGGGATGAGAAGGTGTCCGTGCTGCGCCCGGAAGCCGCCTTCAAAGCAGTCAATTGAACAGGTTCGCAGGTTGGGGTTGAACCGAGTCAAATTATCTTTTGAACCACGAAGGCACAAAGAGCACAAAGTTTTGGGCTGCCGCAGGCTGAAATCTTTTTGCCCGGCGCTTTCCCGCCGGGTGAAAAATCTTGCCCTTCTTCGTGCCCTTCGTGCCTTTGTGGTTAAATCTTTTTTAAGATTAAGAGCAAGAGCAAGATGAAAACAAACGCCATATTTTCACGATTCTTCTAATGAACGCACCTCTATGGAGGCAGTCCAGAAATGAAAACCCCGTCCGAATTCCCTTTGGGCATTCAACGCGTATCGGAAATGGAGCAGATCGATTACTCGGCGCATGCGGCCGTGGCCCGCAAACTCCTGCACACCCGGGAGGTCCGGCAGCTGCTTGGAACCCTGCTGCCGGAGGTCTTGAATGTCTATGCGGGCAAAAGCCGGTTCAAGAAATTTGTTGCCCGCCGGGTCGGCAATCACCTGAGCAGAAGCCTGTCCCGGTCCGGAGACATCTTTGATCCCAGGGAAATTCAGCAGCTGTTCGAAAACGAACAATTCGTCGAAAATCTCCTCGCTCCCCTCCCCGACCTGGTCAACGGCCTCTTCGACATCCTCGGCACCACGGTGACGACCATAGAGGAGCTCGACACCCGGGAAAAGACAAAACTGTTCGGCGACCTGATGGGCCGGATGGCCAACGGCCAGACCGGATCACTCATCACGTCCGGATGCCGGATATTAAACGACATCCATCGGGCGGATCCTGAATTTTTTACCAAAAACCTGGAACCCGGGTTTAAAAAATGGATCGAGTCGGTCGATTTCGGCGAGGTCAAGGAGATGGTCGAAAATTCGGCATCCGATGTCCGGGCTTTTGTCACAATGGCCAACGACACAATCTGGCAATACCCGGCCAAGGTGGTGCTGCTCCTTTCACTTCTGCCTTCCATGGCGAACATGCTGACCGATTCGGCCGACATTTCCCTTTCCCGGTTAAACGAAATGGCCCCCGACCTGCTCACCGATGTCATCCTCTCCTTTATTAATGAAATCGAAACCGCACCCGTTGCCGGTCTGGTCAATGAACTGTCCGAGCTTGTCCGGAAAATTCATACCGGAAGCGGGCTTCTGGGCGAGCCGGGAACCCCGCAACTGCCCCGGGTGCTGTCCGCTAAAATCAACCAGATCATTGAGCAGACCGATGCGGTCGCCCTGTGGAAAGCCAAAATGGCGCTGGCCGAAACCGGGGCATCAATTGATACGGCGTTAACCGATGCGGTCAACAACACCCCGGCGCTAAAGCAACTCGCCCTGATCAAAGGACCGGAAATCACCAATATCCGCGTCAAAACGAAAAACCGGAAACTGGCCTGGTGGGACGGGCTCGATGACGAAGACGCTGCCAGGTCTGCATCACAAAACCTGTCCGCCTACGACCTCCAGGAAGCGGCCGAAGTGGTCAACAACACCCTCCGGCTTTTCAACCGGGTCGCCGAAGAGAAACCGGAACTTTTTGCCGGGCTCGTCCGCCAGTTCGTCAATGGCATTGACGACTACGAACTCGCCGAAGCCGCCCGGCGCCTGTACACGGAAATCGGCGAAGAAATCAAACCGGCCGCCCGGGCCGTCGTGCCGGGTGTCGTGACGTGGCTCTGCGACGTGCTCAAACCGGCCGATGACGCCCATGAAGATGATGCCGCACAGGCCCGCGAAGCGCTGCAGGCACTGTTTGCAAGCGAGGAGGTATAACCATGCAGATTTTTCACGATGCGGCCACACGGGTCTACTGCCAGGCGATCGCCGACTGGAAAACGGCCGGCAAACCGGTGGTCGGCTACACCTGCTCCTACACACCCGCGGAAATCTTTCATGCCGCAGACATCCTGCCGGTCCGGTTGCGGGGAATCGAAACCGAGGGGATGGAGGTCGGCGACACCTATTTCGGCCCGTTTATCTGCAGCTTTCCCAAATGCATCCTGCAGCTGGCCGGAAAGGGCAAATTTTCGTTTTTAGACGGCGCCATCATTACCCCGGGATGCGACGGGATGCGGCGCCTGGACGAATGCTGGCGCAAAGCGGGCGAAGACTACGAGGGAATCGTTCCCGATTATTTTTATTACTTCGACGTCCCCCACAAGGCGGAAGACCATGGCCTGGCCTGGTACATCGAGGAAGTCCGCCTGCTGATCAAAAGCATCGAAGACCATTTCGGGGTAACGATCACAAATGAAAAAATGTCGGCCGCCATTTCCGAATTCAACAAGGGGCGCCGGTTGCTGCAGGAGTTGGAAGACCTGCGGGCGGAAGACGAGGTGGTGGTCAGCGGAACCGATGTGTTTGCCGCGACGGTGGCCGGCACGGTCATGCCCCGGGATGCCTACACCGCATCCCTGAAGAAATGGCTGACCACCCTTAAGAAACGCAAAACGGATTTGAGCGAGGGAAAAGCCCGGGTGATGGTCGTCGGCAGCGTAAGCGATGAAATCGATCTTTTCCAGCTCATCGAAGATACCGGTAAAGCAATCGTCGTGGCGGAAAACCTCTGTTTCGGCATCCGGTACGAAGGAAACGAAATCAAAGAAGACGGTGACCCGGTCGAATCCCTGGCCGCCCATTACCTTGGCTCATCGGTCTGCCCGCGGATGTTCGGCAGGTATCAGGATCGGCTGAACATGCTCAAGGAACGGATCGCGCGATCGAAAGTGGAAGGCCTGATCATGCAGAACATCCGGTTCTGCGACCTGCACGGCGCAGAAAACGCCCTGTTCGAGCGGGATCTGGAAGCGCTCGGCATCCCGTGCCTCCGCGTGGAGCGCGAATACGGCCCCCACATCGACGCCGGCCGGATGAAGCTGCGGATCAACGCCTTTTTAGAGCGAATCGCTTCAACAAGCAGGCAGATGGCCAATGCGCTGTAGGGGCGACCGGCCGGTCGCCCCTACGGAACAAATTATTTTACATGAAGACCATGAAGAGCATGAAGAAGGGCATCAAAATTTATAAACCAAAAACCCCTTCATGTTCTTCCAGCCCTCCTTCATGGATCTTCATGTTGAATTCACAGGTCGCTTCAGTTGACCGGCCGCAAACAATAGCACGAGGGCTTAACCCTGACCTGCCCTTGACCTTGAATTTAAACCTTGAACCTTGAACTTTGAACCTTGAACTTGATTTAAACCTTAAACCTTATACCCTGAACCCTAAACCTGAACTTTTAACCCGAGGTTTCCTCATGCGCCCTGAAATACAGGAATACAACTACGACTGGCTGATGGGAAGAACGCTCGATGCGGCATCCAAAGTGCCGCTCGGCACGCCTAAGGAAACCGAGCTGACCTTCCGCTATATCCCCTACTTCAAGGGTGTGGCCCAGTCGTTCGTCGACGCCGGTCCGCCCGGGATTGAATTCCTGAGCCTGCTCTCCCGATATTACCGGGATATCCTGACCGCCCGGGACCAGGGAAAAAAGATCGCGGCCACCACATTCTGCAACACCCCGGCCATTCTTAATGCCATGGACATCGTGCCGGCCACGTTCGAGGTCCTGACCACCATCGGCGCACTCGTCTGGAAACGGGGCATGTTCGACTACATGGATTACTGCTGCGAAGTGGGAATGCCGGAAACATCGTGCTCGGCCCAGAAAGGGGCCTTGGGGGCATTTCTGGCGGACCTTTGCGAAAAGATCGACATTGTCATCTGCGATACGCCCGGGGTCTGCGATACCAACGCCAATGCCTTCGCTTTTGCCGCCGCGTTCATGGACAAACCCTATTTTCAACTCAACTACCCGAGCACCATCGGCGACCGCCGGAGCCAGAAGTACCATATCGACGACTACAAGGGGATGATCCGGTTTATCGAGCACCACAGTGGCAACACGCTCAACTACGACCGGTTGGGGGAAGTTCTGACGGAGATCGACAAGCAGGATGCCCTGACGGCTGAAATGGAAGACATGCTGATGCTGGTTCCCACCCCGATTCCCCCCATATTCACCCTGATGATCTATGCCGGCCGTTTCTGTTTCGCAGGTGATCCGATCTATACCCGCCTGCTGGAAACCATGGTGGCGACCTCGAAACAACGCATGGCCGCCGGCGTCCCCGGCTTGAAAGCGGGGGTGGAAAAGCTCCGGATCGTCATGTGCTACATCGATCACTTCACCGTGAACATGGCGTTTTACAACTACCTGGAAGAACGGGGCATCGCCCATACCGGATCGATCCTGACCCGCAATTTCCGGGACGACAACGAATACGTCCGCGACCTGCCGGACAACAGCTACGGCATCGACATTTCGAGTCCGGATGCGATGCTCGAATCGATTGCCCAGATGAACGCCCGCATGCCGATGGTCCGCTCCATCCGGGGCCCCTATGATCAGCACGGCATGTGGCTCGAAGAAACACTGGCCTGCGCAAGAAGTTACCAGGCCGACTGCGTCATTTATAACGGTACCCCCGGGTGCCGCAATACCTGGGGGATGGTCAAGCCGTTCGCCAGGGACATCGAAAAACAGGGCATTCCCGTCCATATCATGTACGACGATGCCTTTGATGACCGGGTCGAATCATGGGAAGCCACCCGGGAACGACTGGACGAATTCTTTCACGTGAGGGGGTTGATATGAGTTTTGTCGCAGGGTGTGATGTCGGATCGCTGACCTCAAAGGCGGTCATCCTGAAAAATGGCCGGATTATCGGCAGTCACATCATCAAATCAAAACCGCGCCCCGGAGATTCCGCTGAAGCGGCCATGACCGGGGCCCTGGCATCGGCGCAGATATCGCGCGATGATCTGGATTACTGTATTGGTACCGGCTACGGCCGGGACAAAATCGGGTTCATAAACGAGGCGGTCTCCGAAATATCGTGCCACGGCAAAGGGGCGCGCTGGCTGCTGCCCACGGCCCGGACGGTGATCGACATCGGCGGCCAGGACTGCAAGACCATGAAAATCGATGAAGACGGTCAGGTGGTCCGGTTCATGGCAAACGACAAGTGTGCATCGGGCACCGGACGGTTTTTAGAAGTGATGGCCCGGGTGCTCGGCGTGGGCATCGACGAGCTGGGAAAATTCTCCCGATCGGCAAAATCTCCAATCACCCTGGCTTCGACCTGCACGGTGTGGGCCCAGGCGGACGTGATCAAATATCTTAATTCGGGGGTGCCCGTCGAGGACATCGGCGCCGGGATCAACACCGCCATGGCCGCCCGCGTGGCCATCCTGGTCAATGCCGTAAAGCCCGAAGGCGATATTTTCATGACCGGCGGTGTCGCCAAAAACCCCGGCGTGGTCGCCACCCTGGAAAAGCTGATCGGCCGAACCATCAAAAAAGCCCGCAAAGCCGATCCCCAGATGGCCGGCGCCATCGGGGCTGCGCTGCTTTCTTGGGAGAAAGTGAATGGTAATGGGAATGGGAATCAGAGGTAAATATTCGAATGTGTTATTTATCATGAAGAACATGAAGAAGATCTCATGAAGATCCATGAAGGGTTTAATATAAAAAATGCCTTTCCTTCATGTTCTTCATGATCTTCTTCATGGATCTTCATGTTCCATTCACAGCGTGGCCTTGATCTCAAGTTCCATTAATGATCGTTTCTTTCGTTCCGAGCAAGAGCAAGATAAAAACGATTACTTGAGTGAATTGGATTGCCGGATTTTATGACCCTAAAAGGTTTTATTCTGGATTCTGAATTCTGGCTCCTGGATTCTTTTTCCGAACAGAGTCCGGAGAATTCATTCTCCTAAAATTTATTAAAAGGATACCCCCCATGATCACAGCCGGATGCGATGTCGGATCTTTAACCGCCAAGGCGGTCATATTAAAAGACGGCGAAATAATCGCCCATGCCATAATGCGGGCCAGAACCCGGCCGTCGGAATCGGCCAATGAGGTGATGCAGCAGGCGCTTGACCGGGCGGGCCTTACCATGGAAGACCTTGCCCATGTAGTGGGAACCGGGTATGGCCGGGAGCAGATTTCCTTTGTCGACACCGTGGAATCGGAAATCTCCTGCCACGCCCGGGGCGCTTTCCACCTGATGCCGTCGATCGGTATGGTGATCGATATCGGCGGCCAGGACGCCAAGGCAACCCGGCTCGATGAAAACGGCAAAGTGGCCCGGTACATCTACAATGACAAATGCGCCTCCGGCACGGGGCGGTTCCTGGAAGTCATGGCCGAAGCACTTGAAGTTCCCCTGGAGGAAATGGGTGAAATCGGTGCACAGTCCACGGAAAAACTGTCCATGTCCAACCAGTGCATCATCTTTGCCGAGACTGAAGTGGTTTCCCTGGTCAATGAGGGGAAGGAAATCCCGGACATCATAAATGCCTTGAACCATGCCCTGGCCGGGCGGGTCGCATCGCTTGCCAGGAGCATCGAGGTCCGCGAAGACGTGATCATGACCGGCGGCGTGGCCAAAAACCGGGGCGTCTTTTCCGCCCTTTCCGATGCGCTTGGCATCCCCATGAAACGGCTCGAAAAAGTCGATCCCCAGCTCATGGGCGCCCTGGGCGCCGCCCTGTATGCCGAAGAAGCGGCGACGCAGCTGGAACGGACGGGTTGAATCATTACCCAATTCGCTCATTTTCTTGCTCTTGCTCTTGCTCTTGCTCATGCTCTTAATCTTAATCTTAATCTTAAATCCCTGTGATCTTCATAAGATTACAGGCGAGATTATGAGTAAGAGTAAGATTATGAGTAAGAGCAAGAGTAAGATTAAGAGCAAGAGTAAAAACGAAGAGTCAACACCGGAATTCACCTCTCATGAATGCAGGAATTACCCCATGCGACCTGAACTGAAAGAATACAACTATGACCGCCTCATGGGCGACACGCTCAAGACCGCGGCCCGGCTGGCCGCCTGCAGCGAAAAGGAACGCGAATACACCTATCGCTACATCCCCGAATACCGGGACACGACCCGGACTTTCTTCAATATGGGAGAGCCGGGAATCCTCCTGCTGAAGCTGCTGGACACCTATTACGACAATCTTCTGACCGCAAAAGACCAGGGGAAAACGATCGTCGCCACCACGTTCTGCAATTCGCCCGCCATCCTCCATGCCATGAACCTGGTGCCGGCAACCTTTGAAATCCTGACCGCCATAGGGTCAATGCTCTGGAAGCGGGGCATGTTCGAATACATGGATTACTGCGTCGAAGTCGGCATGCCGGAGACCTCGTGCTCATCCCAGCGCGGATTCCTTGGCGCCTACCTGGCCGGCCTGACCGAACAGATCGACCTGATCGTCTGCGACACCCCGGGCGTCTGCGACACCAATGCCAATGCGTTCGCCTTTGCCTCCACTTTCCTCGACAAGCCGTATTTCCAGTTGAATTACCCGAGTTCCATCGGCGATCAACGAAGCCAGAAATACCATATAGACGATTACAAGGCGATGATCCGGTTTTTGGAGGAGCATACCGGAAACAAACTCGATTACGACCGGCTGGGCGAAATCATAAAGGAAATCGACCGGCAGGATGAGTTGATCGCCGATCTCGAGGACATGCTGCTGCTGGTTCCCACACCGGTCCCCCCGATGTTTAATGTCGCCATATACGGCGGCCGGTTCACCTTTTCCGGCCGTCCGGAATATACCGAACTGCTCGAATGCATGGTCCGTATCGCCAGGCAAAACGCCGAGGCCGGCATATCCGGCATCACCTCCGGGGAAGAAAAACTGCGTGTCTACATGTGCTACATCGATCACTACACGGTCGACCTGAACTACTGGAACTACCTCGACCAAAGGGGTATCGCCCATATTGGCTCGATATTGTCCAAAAATTACCGGGAAGGAAACGAATACGTCCGCGACATGCCGGAATCGGGCTACGGAACCGACGCCTCCTCGCCCGAGGCGATGCTCGACACCATTGCCCAGATGAACGCCCGCCTCCCCATGGTCCGTTCTATCCGGGGCCCCTATGACAAAAAAGGGATGTGGCTGGAAGAATCGCTTGCCTGCGCAAAGCTCTACCAGGCCGATTGCGTGGTCTATAACGGCACCCCTGGGTGCCGCAACACTTGGGGGATGGTCAAACCGTACGCCCGGGACATGGAGCGACAGGGATACCCGGTGCACATCATGTACGGCGACGCCTTCGACGACCGGGTCGAGTCCTGGCAAGCCTCCCGGGAACGGCTCGATGAATTTTTTCATGTAAGGGGTTTGCTGTAAACATTTGGTATGTTTTGCTCTGGTGTCCCATTATTTTCTTAATCTTGCTCTTGCTCTTAATCTTGCTCTTGCCCGTCATCCTTATAAAAAGATTAAGATTAAGATTAAGATTAAGAGCAAGAGCAAGAGCAAGAGCAAGAATAACCCTACGAGTTTTATAGAGAAAAATTTCTATGGCCCTTTTTGATCAAAATCTAATCGAAATCCGCGATTACCTGGCCCGAAAAGCCGCTGCCGGCAATGTTTCCGAATACTTCCACACCGGCCCGACCCGCTGGCCGACCGAAAAGAACCGGAACCTGGTGCTCGGCCAGGACACGGCCGTGGAGCTCGGCAACCCGAAGGACGCTTCGACCGCCTTTCTTTTCTGGGTCGATGACCCGAACGCGGTCCGGCACGGACGGGTCACCATCGTCGGCCCGGATCTTCCCGAATTAAACGGCCGCCGGGTATCGTTCGGCCGGGTGGTGATCGTGGGCGGCACGGATTTCGACGGCGAAAATTCCTACGACCGCTACCGGGAAATGGAACTGCTCCGGTACGACATCCACCTCAAGGGTTACATGATGCGAAGCGCCTCCCAGTACGGGCGGGAATGGAGCCGGGTGAGCCGGCAGGCGCTTGCCGACGGCATCTCCCTGCGCACCCTTGGCGGCGCCCTCATCGACACCTTTTCCGAACGCAATTACGTCCGGGCCGTCGAAGTGCTCTTCGTCACCGGGAACCGCGAAGATGTCCTCGAACTCCAGGAAATTTCCGAACCGGTGATGAAACGGATCGGGGCGATGAACAAGATGGCCGAAGAGCTCTCCTTTGACTGCGACGCCTGCGACTACAGCGATGTCTGCGGCGATGTGGCCGAACTCCGGTCGATGCGAAGCGCCTTGAAACGAAAGGAGGCATCTGCACATGAATAACGGCAAATCACAAGTGCTGGCGGTCTGCGGCAAGGGGGGCGTGGGCAAGACATCGATTGCCGCCATGCTCGTCCGCCATTTTATCCGCCAGCCGGAAGCCCGGGTCCTGGCCATCGATGCCGATCCGGCCGTCGGGCTGGCCACCTCCCTTGGAATCGACGTCACCCGGACGGTAGACGATATCCGAAACGACCTGATCCGGCAGGTGACATCGGGTGCGACGATCGACAAGGCCCAGATGCTCGCCATGCTCGATTACGAGATGTTTTCTGCCCTGGAAGAACGCGATAATCTCGCGTTTCTGGCCATCGGCCGACCGGAAAAAGAAGGCTGCTACTGCCAGGTCAACCACATCTTAAAAGACGTGATCGCATCGGTTGCCGGCAATTTCGACTACGTGGTCATCGACGGCGAGGCCGGCATCGAGCAGGTCAACCGCCGGGTCATGGAAACGGTCACCCACCTGGTGCTGGTCTCGGATGCATCGGTCAAAGGGATCAACGTGGTCAACACGATAAAACAAGTGGCCGATACGGCCATCGAATATGAAGCGGCAGGCTTGATTTTCAACCGGATCAGGGGGAAAGAAGAGTATAATCGGTTGTCAAACGCCGCCGGTATTGATATCCTTGGCTGGCTTCCGGAAGACGATCAGATCCGAACAGCAGACATGGAAGGCAAAAGCCTGCTCGATCTGCCCGACGGCCCCGTACCCGACGCACTGGAATCATGCGTGGCAACGCTGGGAGTTACCCATAGGTTGGGCTGTGCATCGTAGGTTGGGCTGAGTGCAACGAAGCCCAACAATGGCGCCGGAGGCTCAACCCAACCTACTAACCCATAGAAGAACGGAGTGAACCGATGGCAAGCGGTTACATGGGCAAAATCCTGAGGGTCGACCTGACCGATGGGCGCATCGAAGAAGAATTGCTGCCGGACAACCTCTATGAAAAACTCCTGTCCGGATCGGGCCTGGGGGCATTCATGCTCTACAACCA
>JAGXHH010000169.1 GCA_024636355.1 Desulfobacteraceae bacterium
GGCGACTGCCGTTGAGGAATCAATAATCCGGACCCGTTTTCCGATTTTTGTCGCAATGATTGATTTTAAAACCGGGTAATGGGTGCAACCGAGAATCAGGGTATCAATCTGGCGGGTTTTGAGCGGGAGAAGGTACTTTTTTACAATCATCCTTGTTTCCGGCTTTTTCAGCCATCCTTCCTCAACCAGGGGGACCAGCAGGGGGCAGGGGACGGAATAGACCCGCGCATCGGGTTTTTTTTCTGTTATCAGCCGTTCGTAGATACCGCTGGCAACCGTCGCACGGGTACCGATCACCCCGACTGCCCCGGTCCGGGTCGTTTCCAGGCAGAGTTCCACGGCGGGGGTGACCACTTCGTAAAGGGGGATATCGAAGTCTTTTCGAACCGCTTCGGTGGCCACACTGGAAGCGGTATTGCAGGCCATCACGATGAGTTTCGCCCCGCTGTTGATCAAAAAATCCGTATTCTGCAGGGAATATTCAATAACCGTCCGGCCGCTTTTGGTGCCATAGGGGGTTCGGGCGGTATCGCCGAAATAGACCATATCGTATTCGGGCAGCTCATCCATGAGAGCCCGCACCACGGTCAGGCCACCGATACCGGAATCAAAAATACCAATCATTTATTTTTTCAGATTCTTTTCAAATTGTTGGGGTAAACGTGACCGTCTTCCGGGAGTGCGTCGAGTTGTTGCCGGACGCAGGCGACAATTGCCTTTTCGGGGAATTCCGTCCGGATGCCGGGGCAGGCTTCGGCCATATGGGTCCAGTTTTCCGGGGCGCGCAGCACACCTTCGATAAAGGGCCAGGCCCGGCACATGCGGGGTTTTACCGGATGAATCGTGCAGAGTTTGTCCCAGAACACGCAAAAACCGTCTGCGTCCTGGGCCAGAACGAGTCTTCCGTCGGACGGCTGGCAATACCGATCGCGCAGTTCCATTTCGGAAATACCGGTATATTCGGCAATATTATCGACATCCCGGGGGGTCACATAGGTGCCTCCGAACCCCTGGCAGCAGTGGCCGCATTTCCGGCATTCGAATATATCGTCAGGTGCAACGGCTTCACAGGTCATGTCGCGCTTCCAATGCTTTTTTCAATGTCACCTGGTCCACATACTTGAGTTCTCCGCCCATGGGGACGCCCGAGGCGATTCGGGTCGTTTTTACCGGAAAAGATTTGAGCTGGCTCCTGATGTACGTGGCCGTGGCTTCTCCTTCGATATTCGTGCTCGTAGCAATGACCACCTCCCGGACGTTTCCCGCAGAGACCCTGGCGACGAGTTCAGCGATCCGGATATCAGCGGGGCCGATGCCGTCCATGGGGGAAAGCAGACCCTGAAGGAGGTGGTAGACCCCGGTAAAAGCGCCGGACCGTTCGATGGCCGCCATATCCGCAGGGCTTTCCACGACACAGATCATGCCGGCATCCCGGCCCGGATCACGGCAGATCCGGCATTGCCGCGTGTCGCTCAGGGCAAAACAGGTGGCGCAGATATTGACCTGTTTTTTCAGCTCGCCGATGCTTTTCGCCAGGGCGGAGACTTCCACATCCGAAGCGTGAAGCATGTACGTGGCGAGCCGTTCGGCTGTCTTTTCACCGATACCCGGCAGTTTGCACAGGTTGCGGATCAGCCGGTTCATGGACTCGGGGTAATGTGGCATCCGTTTTATTTACATCAGTCCGGGAATATTCATCCCGCCGGTCAGCTTGTTCATCTCCTCGCTCACCATGGCCTGGGAGCGGGCCAGTGCCTCGTTGATCGCAGCGAGAAGCAGGTCCTGTAACATGTCGACGTCTTCGGGATCAACGACTTCTTTTTCAATATGAATGGCGGCAATCTCCTGCTTGCCGTTGGCCACAACTTTGACCATGCCGCCGCCGGCGGAGGCTTCCACTGTTTTTTCAGCCATTTCTTCCTGCAGCTTGGCCATCTTGCTCTGAAGCTGCTGGGCCTGTTTCATGAGTTTTCCCATATTCTTCATGATAGTTTCTCCTATAAAAGTTTGATGTCGACGATTTTTCCGTTAAACGTGGTAACCGCCGAAGTGATCAGGGGGTGGTTCAGCGCTTCGTCCTTCAGGTTTTTTGCCTCGGTTTTTTGTTGCTTTGCATGCTGCGCCGCCTTCTCGATCTCCATCGTCACCCGCATCGGCCTGCCGAAGAATGTACCGCACAGATTTTCCAGATTGGCGATGCTTTTTTTCCCTCTCAGCAGGTTGACGTTGGTACCCACCGAACGCACTTCAATGCGCAGGCAGTCATCTTCGATGGCGGTCAGGGCGGATTCGGCAAGGCACGAGCCGAGAGCGGGCGATTTTTCACAAATCCAGGGTCGGAGCCCCTCCCATACTTCTTCCGGGGATTTGTCCTCGAAAGTGGCTGCCGGACAGGGGTTGGCATCCGGTTCGGGTCCCGGTTCGGACGGAGCCGCATCATGGGCCGCGTCATGGGCCGCATCATAGGAATCCGCGGCGATGCCGTAGGAATCATCATAGGAGGCCGGAAAAAGCGGGGAATCCGGAGAAAGCGGTGAATTCGGAGTATCCGGGAAATCCGGGCTCAGGTCAACCTCCGGCAATGGTGCCGGTGCTTCCGGCATGCGCTCCGTTGCTGCGGCGGTATTATCTGCAACGGGTTCGGGTTCTGGCGTCAAAACGGCAGCAGCGGTCTTGTCGGACCGGCGGCCCGGAGATGATCCCGCAGCCGAAGATAGACTGCCCGGGTTGCTTCCGGGGGCGGCGGGGGCGACGCCGGTTCGGAGTTGGTCGAGTTTTTCGATCAGCGTGTCGAGGGAAAAGGCCGGCCGGATCTGCAGGAGTTTGAAAAAGGTCATTTCCAGGGCCAGCTTCGGAGAGACCGACTGTTTGATTCGCCATTCGTCGTCGATCAGGGTGCTTAGCACCTGGTGGATATACGGTTCGGTGATTTCCGTAATCTGATCGGTCATCTGGCGGTGCTCGTGTTCGGCCACTTTTGCCAGGGCATCGGTTGCCCCGCCCATTTTGACCAGCAGCAGGTTCCGGAAATGTTCGATCAGTTCGGCGTAAAATTTCATCAGGTGACGCCCCTGCCGGTAGAGCAGGTCGCAGATTTCAAGGAGGCCGGCCATATCACCGGCAAACAGGGCGGCCGAAACATCAAACAGGATCTGGCGGTCGATGACCCCCAGGACATCGATCACCTGTTCATGGGTGACCGGTCCGGTCGAGCAGGTAATGATCTGATCGAGCAGGCTCAGCGAGTCCCGGATGCTGCCGTCGGCTTCCCGGGCGATAAGCGAAAGCGCCTCTTCGTTGATCGCAATCCCCTCGGCCTCACAGATTCGGCCCAGGTGGCCCGCGATGGCGCTTAAATCGATCCGCCGCAGATCGTAGCGCTGGCATCTCGACAGAATCGTGATCGGAATTTTGTGGGGTTCTGTAGTGGCGAAGAAGAACAGCACATGGGCGGGCGGTTCTTCCAGGATCTTTAAGAGCGCGTTGAATGCCGAGTCGCTCAGCATGTGGACTTCGTCGATGATGTAGATCTTGTAGGGGCTTTGGGCCGGCATGTATTTGGCGTTTTCCCGCAGTTCCCGGATATTTTCCACCTTGTTGTTCGATGCGCCGTCTATTTCAAAGACATCGCCTGCATTGCCCCGGGTGATTTCCTGGCAGGACGGGCAGGTAAGGCACGGGGTTGCCGTGGAACCCGATCTGCAGTTCATGCATTTGGCAAGGATCCGGGCGATGGTGGTTTTTCCGGTGCCGCGCGGGCCGGAAAGCAATATGGCATGGGCCAGCCGTCCGGAAGTGACTGCATTGGCGAGCGTCCGTGTCACATGGGTTTGTCCGACGACGTCCTCGAATTGCAGCGGGCGGTATTTGCGCGCAAAGACCAGATATGCCATTTTACAAGGGTTCCTCGATGATTCTTTAATTTACGAAAGTCAAAGCAGTCGTTGTTTCGTCCTTTTCACGCCGGCACCTTTTCCCTTTTACAGGATCGCTTTCGGAATAAACGTCGGACAGACACGTTGGAGATAACGCAAAAAGGCGGGGGCTCGGGCAAAAAAAGTGGCGGAGAGAGAGGGATTCGAACCCTCGGTGCCCGTTAAGACACACACGCTTTCCAGGCGTGCACCTTCAGCCTCTCGGTCATCTCTCCGCAAAAACGGGCCTTCGGAAATACGTGTTGTCTGGCGGAGAGGGTGGGATTCGAACCCACGATCCCGGTTTTGCCAGGATACTGCTTTTCGAGAGCAGGGCCTTCAGCCTCTCGGCCACCTCTCCCTCTTAAACAAACACGCGATATGAAAGTGCACATTACTATCCGTTTTTGCGTCGTGTGTCAAATACAATTTACGACGCAAGGCCGGATAGAGCAAGCAGCGATCGGACTTTTCCGGGGTATTTCGACGTTATCCCGAAAGCATGGCCGCCACCTCCGGTGTGTAATTGCCCGATTCATCATGAATGTAGAGGGGCGGGGCAATTTTGACCGCCGGCCGTTTGCCCCGGATGCCCTCCATGGCAACGAGCCGGGCCTCTGTCCCGGGCCTCGGGTGGATCAGCCGGAGCGTTTTCGGTTCGACATCGGCCGCCCGCATCCGGACGCTGAGATCAACCAGGCGCTCGGCAGGATAAATAATCGACAACCGGCCTCCCGGGGTGAGCATCCTCCGGACCGCATCCATGAGGTCGTCTAAGGTCATGGCGATTTCATGACGGGCAATAGCCCGCTGGGAATCGGGATTTATGCGGCCGGATCGCGATTTGTAATGCGGGGGATTGCAGACGATCAGGTCGACAGGCCCCCCGGTACTGTCAGGCGTCAGCTTCTTCATGTCCCGACATAAAATTGTGATCCGGTCGTCCATGGCGTTTCTGGTGACGTTGTGCCGGGCGATTTCAGCCAGTTCCTCTTGAATGTCGATGCCGTAAACGTGCGAAATATCGGCATGCCGATCGGCCAGAATGAGCGGTATGATACCGCACCCTGTGCCTATGTCTGCAATCCGGTCACCCGGCCGGATCGCAGACAGGCTGGCGAGGATAACCGCATCGATTGAAAACCGGTAACCATTGGCGGATTGCGTCACGTGGAGACGGCCGTTGAAAAAAGTGTCCCTCGTAAATTCGTTCATCGGGTATCCCGATGGTCGATCCTGCCGATCTTGTATTTGATCTGGGCAATTCGCCCCTCACCCATTACACGGTTGATCTGTTCGATAATCGCCGGGGTCAGAAAGCGCAGCTGGTGCGTCAGAGTCGAGCTGGCCACGTGGACCAGCAGAATGTCATTTTTCAGGGCCGCAGGCCGAGTGTTATCGGATATGACGGAATCGACAACCCTGTTCCAGGTATCCCGGATGCGATCGAGTTCCGTATGCGACTCCCTTCGAACGCTCTTTACGATGCCCGAAAGCACGTCGGCGATATGGGTTAATTCTCCGGGTCGGCGGTTGTTCTTCATGGAATGCTTTCCAAAAAATGGCGTATCCGGGCGGTTCCAGTGATATTCCCGCTTGGCCCTGCAGGATAGAGGCAGAGATTAAACCCTGCCCGCACTGGAGTGTTCCGGATAACCGGAAAAAATGTTCGTATTTCCCCCGCTCGGGGGTATCGTTTTTTCAGAGTTCCCGGTCGCTCGGTCCAGGAGAGTTGATGCGATTTATATAATCGTTTGGATCGGGAACTGTCAAGACGTGTAGAGAGGAATTAATGTATTTTGTAACGGTAAGATACCCGGCGCGAGAAGCGCTTTATCCGGGTTTGCCGTTGTATGCCGGATGCCGGCATTGGTTGAAGGCGAATTTTGAAATCGGAAGTGAGGTCGCGTTGTTTGCCTTGTGAATACTGGATTTTCCTTGACTTGAACTACAGGCTTCTGTAGATATTGATTTTAAATGCAATTCCTTGCAGGTGTCATTTCGTCAATATCTGCGTCCGGCTCAAATTTTACCCTTAAGATGCATCGCGTATTTCTGCGGTTAAAATTTAGGTCGTTCCCCTTGATCTTAACGGAAACGTCCGGGTCTTCGGCCGGGCACTAAAATATATAAGGAGAGAAAATCTATAATGAATTGGGATTGGGATAAACTCCAGCAGCGACAGCACGAGCGTGGTCGCGGCAGCGGAGAAAATGGCGGGGGGCAGCCGCCCCAGTTTGATGATATTATCAACAAACTCAAAGATTTCCAGTTTAAAAGCGGCTGGATTCTCCTGGTCGTCCTGGCGGTGGTAATAATGCTGGGGTCATCGATGGTTTATACCGTGGCAAGCAATGAAGTCGGCGTTATTCAGCGGTTCGGAAAATATATCCGAACCACGCAGTCGGGCCTCCATTTCAAGCTGCCCGTAGGTATCGAAAAAATTACCAAGGTAAAAACAAAACGGGTCTATGCGGAAGAATTCGGCCTGAAAACCAGTGGGGACGAAGGGCGTTTCACCTCAGATCAGCAGGGGATGGATGTGGCCCTGATGCTCACCGGGGACTTGAATGTAGCGGTTATTCCATGGATCGTCCAGTACCGGGTCAAAGATCCGTACAACTATCTGTTCAAGGTAGAGGACGTGAACCGGTTGATCCGGGACATGGCGGAAGCCTCCATGCGGCTGGTCGCCGGCGACCGGAGCATCAATGAAATCATCAGCAAGCGGCATGAGATCGCCGCTGAGGCCCAGGTCGGGCTTCAAAAGGATTTAAACGAAGCGGAAACCGGAATCGAAATCGCCACCGTGGAATTGGGCAACACGAATGTGCCCCAGCCGGTGCAGGACTCTTTCAACGAGGTCAACAGGGCGGTCCAGCAAAAGGAAGAAACGATTTATAAGGCCAGGCAGGAATACAATAAAGTGATTCCAAGGGCCAGCGGCGAGGCTCAGAAAACAATTGAATCGGCAAAAGGGTACGCTTCTGAACGGATCAACCGGGCCAAAGGTGATGCCGATCGTTTCGAATCGCGTTTCCAGGCCTACACCGGATCACGGGATGTCACCCGGCGGCGCCTGTACCTGGAAATGCTCGAAGGCGTGCTTCCGGAGCTTGGGAGTAAATACATCATCGATTCACAACAGGACAACCTCCTGCCGCTGCTTAATCTTGGAAAAGACATAAGGAAGTAAAATGCAGCTCAATAAAGTCGCAATCGCAATTATTGCAATCGCCGGTATTGCCGTGATTGGCTTTCTTTCGACCGTTTATACGGTTGATGAAACCGAGCAGGTGGTGTTGACGCAATTCGGGCGGGTAATCGATAACCCGATTACCGATCCCGGTTTGAATTTTCGTATCCCGTTCATTCAGAAACTCAATGTCTATCCGAAAAATATACAGGCATGGGACGGTGAGCCGGGACAGATTCCCACCCTGGACAAAACGTACATCTGGGTCGATACCTTTGCGCGCTGGCGGATCACTGATCCGGTGGCGTTTCTGAGAACCGTTACCGATCAGCAAAGCGCATTGAACCGGATCAGTGACATCATCAACCCTGCGGTCCGCAATGTGATCACTTCCCATCAATTGATCGAGGCGGTCCGGAACAGCAACCGGGAGATGTCGACACTCGAAGACGAAGGTGTTGAAGATGAAGCCATAAAAGAGGCGATGAGGGAAGTCGAAGAGGAAAAGGAGCCCGGCCAGTATAATATATCCGTCGGCCGGGCAAAATTGACCCGGATGATGCTCGCCGAAGCGCAGCCGAAGCTGGATAAGTTCGGGATCGAACTCATCGATATCAAGATCAAGCGGATTAATTATGTCCAGGAAGTCCGGCAATCGGTTTATAATCGCATGATTGCCGAGCGGCAGCAGATGGCGGAAAAGATCCGGTCGATCGGTATCGGGGAGGCCCGGAAGATCGAAGGCGACAGGGAGCGGGATCTGTTGGAAATCCGATCTGAAGCGTATCGGCAGGCGGAACAGCTCAAGGGTAAAGCCGATGCACAGGCGACGAAGATCTATGCAGACGCTTACGGCCTTGATCCGGAATTCTACTCGTTTGTCAAGTCGCTGGAAGTCTACAGCACTTCTCTTGGAAAATCCGATCTTGTGCTGTCCACGGACTCGAAATTCCTGCAGTATCTGAAAGATTTCGATCCGGCAAAGGCAAAGTAATAATCTGACCGAGCGGTTCCGGTCTACACGTTTGAACCGCTCGGTTCCAGAATAAAAAAAGCCGGGAAAAAGTGATTATTCCAATACACTTTTCCCGGCCGCCTTTATACACGAACGGTCCGGTAACATTATTTCCCTTTCCGTCTTTGATGTCTTGTCCGTGCTAACAGCTTGCGGTGCTTATGCTTCCGCATTTTTTTTCTGCGTTTCTTAATCACGCTGCCCAATGGATCACCTCCCTTCGCAAAATTATTTTACAGAATTAAATATTTTACAGAATTAAAAGTTTTATTATAACCTAATTATAGGGGCTTGTCTATTTTATTTTTAGTGGGCCGGGGAAGCGGTTCACTGAAAATAATGGAAGCAGAAGAAGCATGTTGTTCTTGTATATTCCTGTCCGTTTACAGCGATCACGGCCTGCCCTATTATAGCTTTTGCAGATCGGATGTTCGGTTCAAAAGAAATAATTATAAAAAGGTGGAACATGACCCGTACGGAACCGCTTCAATTTGATCTGGACCAAATGCTGATTGTCAATAAGGCCGTCGGTGTCTCTGAAGAGTTGATCAGCAATTATTATAAGCTCTCCGCCAGTCAGATGCGTCAGTTAAACTACGATATCAAAACACTGGGACAACTGGAATCGCGCGAAATCGTCGAAACTCATTTTGCCCAGATTGTCAGGTACATGGCACGCAAACGGGATTCGCTCCTTGAAACCGATGCGGACGACTACTACAAAATCTGCCTGCAGGACCATTCCATCCTGGCGACACTCGAGCAGTCTCCCCAATTGCATTTATATCCGTTCATGCTCTATATTGTCTGCCATGAACTCATCCATGTGGTGCGATTTCGTCGGTTCCTGCAACATTTTGATGTCGCGCCTGAAGAGCGGCGGAAAGAAGAAATCAGGGTCCATCACCTGACCCGTGAGGTGTTGAGTAAAGGACGTATAGCAGAAATTACACCGGTTCTGGAATATTACATCAAATGGCAGGAAGCGTTTTTTGAAATGGATGAATTTGCCGCAAAGACGTTGACATCGGCATGAAGGCAGGGCATAACGTACCATTTCAGTCCTTCGGTCCACTCGCTGCGGTTTGGTACTGCGGGTTTAAAGCGGCATAAGAGCAAGTGGTTCGAGTGTCGGCAAACCGGCACAGGCTTTGATAAATTTAATAAAAAAAAGTTCACGTTCCTATCTTGACAACCAAAAATGACGCTATATATTTAGTAACGATTAGCGAGACAGCAAATCGTGTATTAAGGTATCATTCTGATAACAGGAGAGATTTAAGCGATGCCCATTTACGAGTATGAATGCGTGGCCTGTGGCAGGGTCCATGAAATTATTCAGAAAATTTCCGATAAGCCGCTGTCCGATTGCCCGGAATGTTCCGGCAAACTGCACAAGAAAATTTCAAACTGTACATTTCACTTAAAGGGAACGGGTTGGTATGTAACAGATTATGCCGGCGGTTCCAAAACATCTTCATCTCCAAGCAACCCAAAAGCGGATCCAGCGCCGAAAGCTGATTCATCGACACCTGCTGATACATCGGCAAAAACCGGAACTAAAGACGCGGAATAGTTCGGCCCAGTTTTGAAAGACCCTGAGGTGTCTTTTGCCAGGCAAAGAGACGGAATCCTGAATATTTTGCCATGGGACTGGATACAACCCTCTTTCTGTATATAAATTCACGTAGCAATGTATCGTGCTGAATTTTCGGATTTATGCTCATTTTAAAATCCGAAATTAAACCCGTTGTCCCAAACCGTTCGGATATACCGACGAGATGTTTGCGTTAACCGCATGCAGGGTCAATTTAATTTTATTGGTAAAAATCATAACCGGTAAAAAAGGAGAAGTTGGCAATGAAGATCAAACCTTTGAACGATCGGATCCTGGTAAAGCGCTTGGAAGAAGAATCCAAAACAAAGGGCGGCATTATTATTCCGGACAGCGCCAAGGAAAAACCGGCACAGGGTGAAGTGGTCGCCGTTGGTGCCGGAAAGCTCAGTGATGATGGCAAGCGCACTCCGCTGCAGGTTAAAGCGGGTGATCGGGTTCTTTTCGCCAAGTACGCCGGCACCGAGGTAAAGATCGAGGACGAAGAGCATCTGGTCATGCGAGAAGATGACATTCTGGGAATCATTGAATAACAATTTTGGAACCAAATTAGTGGAGGAAAAATATCATGGCTGCAAAAGATATCAAGTACGGGTATAAAGCCCGCGAAAGAATGTTAATTGGTGTACACAAGCTCGCTGACGCAGTTGCCGTTACCCTTGGGCCCCGTGGGCGCAATGTGGTTATCGATAAATCCTGGGGATCTCCCACCGTTACAAAAGATGGTGTTACCGTTGCCAAGGAAATCGAACTCGAAGACAAGTTCGAGAATATGGGCGCCCAGATGGTCAAAGAAGTCGCCAGCAAAACCAGCGACATGGCCGGTGACGGCACCACTACGGCAACCGTTCTCGCTCGGGCCATTTACGATGAAGGCCAGAAGCTGGTGGCGGCCGGAAACAATCCGATGTCGATCAAGCGCGGCATCGATAAAGCGGTAGAAGCGGTAATCAAAGAGCTCATCCAGATGAGCCACCCCGCCAGCGATCAGCGTGAAATCGCCCAGATCGGGACCATTTCTGCTAACAATGACGAAACCATCGGCAATATCATTGCCGAGGCCATGGAAAAAGTCGGCAAAGAAGGTGTCATTACCGTCGAAGAAGCCAAGTCGATGGAAACCACCCTGGATGTCGTCGAAGGGATGCAGTTCGACCGCGGCTATATTTCTCCGTATTTTGTCACCGATACCGAAAAAATGACCGTCAACCTGGACGATCCCTATATCCTGATCAGTGAAAAGAAGATCGGGAGCATGAAAGATCTGCTGCCGGTTCTGGAACAGATCTCGAGAATGAGCCGGCCGCTACTGATCGTATCAGAAGATGTCGAAGGCGAAGCTTTGGCCACGCTGGTGGTCAATAAGCTGCGCGGCACCCTGAATGTAGCCGCTGTCAAGGCGCCCGGGTTTGGTGACCGCCGCAAGGCGATGCTCCAGGACCTTGCCATCCTGACGGGCGGACAGGTGATTTCCGAAGATATCGGTCTCAAGCTGGAAAGCGTGACCGTCGAAGATCTGGGCCGTGCCAAACATGTTACCATTGACAAAGATAATACAACAATCGTTGATGGCGCCGGTACCAAGCAGGATATCGAAAAGCGCGTAAAACAGATTCGGGCACAGATCGAAGACACGTCTTCGGATTACGACCGGGAAAAACTCCAGGCACGACTTGACAAGCTCGTCGGCGGTGTGGCCGTGATCAACGTCGGCGCCGCAACCGAAACGGAAATGAAGGAAAAGAAAGCCCGCGTTGAAGATGCGTTGAACGCCACCCGGGCAGCTGTTGAAGAAGGCATCGTTCCCGGCGGAGGTGTTGCCCTCGTTCGCTGCATCGCGGGACTGGAAAAACTCGATCTCAAAAACGCCGAACAACAGCTGGGTGTCAGAGTCGTCATGCGCGCCATGGAAGATCCCCTGCGGATGATCGCCAACAATGCAGGACACGAAGGTTCCGTGGTCATCGACCAGGTCAAGAAGGAAAAGGGCTCCTATGGCTACAATGCCGAGACCAATGTCTATGAAGACCTGATCAAGGCCGGTGTAATCGATCCGACCAAGGTGGTCCGTTTTGCCCTGCAGAATGCGGCAAGCGTGGCCTCCCTGATGCTGACCACCGAGGCCATGATCGCCGAAATCCCAGATGAAAAGGGAGAGGGCGGCATGCCTGGCGGCGGCATGGGCGGTATGGGCGGTATGGGTGGCATGGGCGGCATGATGTAACCGACCGACCTTACCTGATATATGCTGTAAGCTGTATGTTTCCGATAAAACGCCTTTACGCACTGTGTGCGTAAAGGCGTTTTTTTATCAATGCATTTCGGTGGTTGATCCTTTTATCTGGAATCGATTGAACCATTATGCTTGACACCGGAGGAGACGTTGGATAATTTCGGTATAATTTTTTGGGGGCTTCTCAGATCCTTCAAATGTAATAAAAAGAATTTATATAATATTTATTGGGAGTAAGTAAGGGATGGGTCAAGAAAATCTGAATATCCTCTCCATGGTCCTCAATGCCGGCCTGATGGTGCAGTTTGTCCTTTTTCTGCTGTTTGCTTTTTCGGTGGCCACCTGGGCGATCATACTGATTAAATATCTGCACATCCGCCGGGCCTACAATGAATCGGCGTTCTTTATCGATTATTTCTGGAAAACCCGGGACTTTACCAATGCGTTTGCCAAGGCCAAAGAGCTTCACTACAGCCCGGTGGCCAGACTGTTCCGGATCGCCTATATCGAGTTAAAGAAAATCAACCGCAGCGGTGGCGCAAATCCAGCGATTGCAGATGACGGTGGCCTCGGGTCGTCTTCTGTTTCCGGGATCGAAAATATCCGGCGTGCGCTCGGCCGGTCGAGCAGTATGGAAAGCATCCGCCTTATCCAGCTGGTGCCGTTTCTGGCCACAGCCGGTAATATCGCCCCGTTTATCGGGCTGTTCGGAACCGTTTGGGGGA
>JAGXHH010000170.1 GCA_024636355.1 Desulfobacteraceae bacterium
TGAAGGGGCTGAAACCAAAACACAAGATCGGTGCCGCATTTGGTTCCTACGGCTGGAGCGGTGAGGCCGTCGCCCATATCCGGGAGCAGCTCGAAGCGATGGACATCGAGATCATCGATCCCGGTCTGAAGATCGCGTATGTGCCCGATGAAGAAAGCCGAAAACTCGCTTTCGAATTTGGTCGGAAAATCGGAAAAGCCGTTGCGGAATCTATCTGATGCGCGTGCCGGTGATTGAACTCAGCGACTGCATCCGCTGCGGGGTCTGCGTCGAAGTCTGTCCGAACGTGTTTTCGGAAACGGATGCCGGCTACATCCAGGTAACCGATCTCGACGTTTACCCGGAAGAACAGGTCGAAGAGGCGATCAAGAATTGCCCGGCCGACTGTATCGCCTGGGAAGATCTTTAACTTAGCCATCCCATACCGGTTGCCGGACTTTTACGAGTGCACCAACGATGAACCGGCAGGGGATACAGGAGGCATGTCATTTCGAATCGTGACCTGAAACAGATAATCCGCCGCAGCTTTCAGGCAGATGATTCGGAAACGGCATTTGCCGCAGTGGCGCAGTATCCGGCGAGAAAGATCATCAATCCGCTTATCTCCCTTTTCTGCGATCCCGATCCGCTGGTCCGGTGGCGGGCCGTCGATGCCACCGGCCGCGTCGTTTCAGAAGAAGCCCGGACCAACATGGAATCGGCCCGGGTGATCATGCGGCGGCTCACGTGGATGTTAAATGACGAATCCGGCGGCATCGGGTGGGGGGCTCCCGAAGCAATGGGGGCGATACTGGCCCGGCATGCCAGGCTTGCCTCGGAATATGGAGATATCCTGTTATCGTACATTCAACCGGCCTGCAATTTTCTGGAGCATCCGGTTCTGCAGCGGGGCGTGCTCTGGGGCATCGGTCACCTGGCCGCATCTGCCCCGGAAATCGTCCGGTGTGCGGCGCCATGCCTGATCCCTTTTCTGCAATCCGATGATCCGTACCATCGCGGGTATGCCGCATGGGCGGCCGGTTACATGGGGGATCTGCAACTTGTGCCGACTGTAAAGGGCTTAATCGACGATCCCGCCCCTGTGATACTGTACACGGGCGGCCGCCTGCAGGAAACCAGCGTCGGAGAATTGGCTGAAACCGCATTGAAAAAATTAGTTCAATAAATAAAAAGGAAACATCATGTTTGTCCTGGGCCTGCAGGGAAGTCCCCGGAAAAAGGGGAATACCAATTATCTGTTAAATGAATTTATGGAGGCCGTCCGGAAACGGGGGGCGGTTACCGAGGTGCTCCATGCACCGGAAATGAACATTTTACCGTGCCTGGGATGCGGCAACTGTGAACGAAAGGGTTTCTGCGCCATCAAGAATGACGAGATGGTCACGACCGTCTATCCGCTGCTGCGTCGGGCCGATCTGGTCGTCCTCGCCTCTCCGGTTTACTTCTATAATGTCACCGCGCAGTTAAAGACGCTGATTGACCGGAGTCAGGCGCTTTGGGCCAGGAAATACAAGCACGGGCTGGATGATCCGGGACGGTTACACCGGAAAGGTCTTTTCCTCTCTGTCGGGGCGACCAAGGGGAAAAACCTGTTTGACGGCATGTCGTTGACCGGCCGGTATTTTTTCGATGCCATAGGGTCGGAGTATACGGACCTGCTCGGTTATCGCCGGATCGAAGAGCCCGGAGAACTCGCCAGGCACCCGGATGTGGAAAAGGATGTGGCCGCACTTGTTGAGAAAATTGAACCGATGTTTGCCCGAAAAAAAATTCTTTTTGCCTGCCGGGAAAACGCCTGCCGCAGCCAGATGGCCAGTGCTTTCGCCAGACAATTGGCGGGGGACCGGATCGAGGCTTTAAATGCGGGGAGCACGCCTGCGGATCGCATCAATCCGGAAATGGAAGCGGTCATGGCTGAAATCGGCATCGATATGGCATACCGGACTCCCCGGTCCATTGACGCCGCTATCGAAGAAGCACAGCCGGACATGATCGTTACAATGGGCTGCGGTGAGCAGTGCCCGTATATTCCCGGAGTCAAATACATCGACTGGGATCTGCCTGACCCGGCCGGCCAACCTGTGGAGTTCATGCGGGAGATACGCGGCGACATCCGCAAGCGGGTGGAAGCGCTGCTCGGTGAAACCGGATGAATCTGATTTTGGCGCTGAGCTGAACAAAAATTTGAGCATCCGGGGTCCATGGTTCAACCTTGAACTTTGAACCTTGAACCCGGAACCTTCTTTTTCTAATGAACCCGGTAATACCGGCCATTCCGATACCCCACCAGGCCTTCTTCCTTCATCAATTCCAGATTTTTTTCGATCAGGTTGCGTTCAAAAAGGGATTGAATTTTCTTATCCGGCATCCGGTTCTGGTAAAACGGGGACGTCTGGACCATTTCTTCGAGAGTTTTCGGGGGATCGCACAGGCTGAACACCAGTTTCCGGTGCCGGGTAAACCCGGATAAAAACGATTTGAATTCATCTTCGGCATTGCCGATAATCGGCGGCTTGTGCGAAGAGCAAACCTGGCGGCAGGGCAGGGCCATAACTTTTTCAATCCCTGCCCGAAACGGGCGGATTGCGGATTCCGGGTTGCCGTACCAGGGGCCGAATGCAGAAAAATCAATGTCCGTGCTCAGCAGTGTTTTACTGTTGTGCTCAAAGAAACAATAGTGGTCATCGATGTGCCCCGGCACATGGATGGCTTCCAGGCGGATCCTCCCGAAAGTAAATATCGCGCCGTCTCCATACGTTTCATCCGGTTCTTTCAAAGGGACCAGACCAAGGAAGTTTTCGGCGAACGCCACCCAATGGTGTCCGTTTTCAACAGATCCGGTAAAGCGCGTCCCCAGTTTCAGCAGATCGCATGCGGCATCGGTGGTTTGCTCCGGTACCATCAGGTGCCGGTCTTTAAACAGATCCCACCCGGCAATATGATCCGGGTGGGGGTGGCTGATGAGCAGGCGATCGATTGGGAGCAGGGCATCGATGGCACTGAGTCGTTTTCCGCCGATGCCGGTATCGATCAGGACATTTTCCGGGCCTGTGATCAAAAACGCGTTGCAGTAAGGAAAGCGGGAGTCGTTTTTTCCGGAAATGACGTACAGGTTTTCGGCAAGCCGGGTGACGTCAGGGCGTTGCTCAAGCGCTGCGATTCGGGTCTTTTTATCTGAAGGTGTCATTGTTTTTCACGATTCCAGTTTGTCCAGGAATCGGTATCTTTCGATTCCTTCGAGAATGCCGCCCGCATGGGATTTCTCGGCGAAATATACATTTTTGGCGCCTTTGAGGCGTTTCATTTCCTCAGAGTGATTGCCTACGACAACCCCCAGGGGTTCGCCCCTCAGCATTTCCTCATCATTTCCGGAATCCCCGCAGATCAGAAAATTCGACAGCGGGGCGTCCCATTTGTAACTGATATAGCGGATCGCTCTGCCCCTGGATGCCCGGTATGGTATGATATCCAAGTCTTTATCATCGGAATATATCAGGGTGTACCGGCATTTGTTTTTCGATAAAATATCGTGGATCTTCGATATCCGGTCGCGGCCCGGGTCCATGCAGTAGCTGATCTTGAATTTGCCTTGTTCCTGTTTATCCTGAAGTTTCAAGAAGTCGAATCCGGACAGAAGTTTTTTGATTTTATCGGGTTCCCATCGGTTTGCAATATGGGTTTCCCATCCGTTGTCATACTGACGGTCTTTGCCGTAAAAAATTTCAGTGCCCGCAGCCGCAATTATGATGTCGGGAGGTTCAATTCCGGTTTCCTCCAGGACGGCAACGGCCGAATCAATGCTCCTGCCGGTCACCACACCGAAGCCGACATTTTTGCGATGGTCTTCGAGCCACTGTTTAAAGGCATCGAGCGCGTCTTTGTTTCCCCCGATCAGGGTGTCGTCGATGTCGGTTAGAACAAAGCGATCCATCTGGTTAAGCCGTTTGCCGATCGCTTTTGTCGGTTTTGATTTAAGCATGTCCGACATGTTGAGTTCTTCGGTGAGTGGCTTGATCATTTCGATATAATTATCCGCATGACTTTGCCAGGTGTAATGTTTCCGGACGTTCATGATCCCTTTTCGGGAAAAGTCTTCCCATAGGTCGTCATCGATCAGGATCTTTTTTATGGCATCGGCGATCTCCTGGGTATTGGTCGCATCAATCAGTATCCCGTTTTCACAATAACCGATAATGTCACGCGGCCCGCCGTCGTTGGTGGCCACCAGCGGTAATCCCGTGGCCGCGGCTTCGAGCAGGGTCAGCCCGAACGGCTCGGTCAGGGCGGGGTTGACGAATACACCATGCTTTTCCGCCGCGATGCGATAGAGTTCCGGTACCTCGTATTCCACATCGTGTTTCTTGGGAATGGCAAGTTTTCCGTACAGGTCATAGCGATCCATCTCAAGGAGCATGCGGGTCAGCACGTCTTTTTCATTGTCTTCCATACTGTCGATATCTTTCCGGAGACCGGCGAAAATAGCCAGGTTCGCCATGGCTTGCAGCTCTTTGTCCTCGCCGTACGCCTTGATCAGGCCGGTGATGTTTTTACGCTTGTCCGGCCGTGACAGGGCGAGAATCAATGGTTTATCGGGGTACACAAGGAAACGGTCGAGTTGTTTGTACAGGTTCGCCTGGGCGTATTTTTCGACCTCCGGTTTTTCCTCTTCGGGCAGGCGATCGTGATAAAAGGGATAAAACCGTTCGATATCGATCCCGGGGGGAATGACCTTGTATTCCGGAAAATCGGAATTCATGTAATGCTTGTATTGTTCATCTATCTCCTGGTTGGTGCTTGTGACGACCAGGTCTGCGCTCTTGAGTATCCGTTCTTCCACGCTGATACGGGTATCGATTTTGTATTTCTTGTTGATCTCCGATTCGCTCATGCCGTCACTGAGCAGCTTCTGTTTTTTGGGAAGGCCCATGGAATGGCCGGTGAAGATGAAGGGGAGACCGAAAATCTGGGACAGATTCATGACCACGTATCCGGCGTCCGCATAATGGCCGTGGACGATATCCGGGTATTCGTTTACCCGACTGATGTATTTGATGGTTTTATCGATGTACTCATCCAGGCACGGCCATAGCAGTTCCTTGCGCTGATACTTCTTACCTCCGCACTGGATCCGCACGATGCGGCATTTCTTGTTCAGTTCTTCGACAGGGCGGGCATAATCTTTGGAAACTCTCGGGTCATCGATTAACCGGGTGAACAGGTCGACCCGCCGTATATCGTCGCGTTGACAAAGCTGCTTTGCCAGTTCGACCACATACATGACCTGACCCCCGGTATCGGCA
>JAGXHH010000171.1 GCA_024636355.1 Desulfobacteraceae bacterium
CCAGGAGCCAGAATCCAGGAGCCAGGAGCCAGAAGCCAGAAGCCAGGAGCCAGGAGCCAGGAGCCAGAAGCCAGGAGCCAGAAGCCAGAAGCCAGAATCCAGAAGCCAGAATCCAGGAGCCAGAATCCAGGAGCCAGGAGCCAGAAGCCAGAAGCCAGAAGAATGCATTCGCGTTTTCGGCTCAGCCGATCAGATGAATATATGGTCAACAGCACCAATGTCATCGGTTTTCCGTGCACGTGCACGTGTACGTGCACGGCTTTTGTTTTCAAGTTTCTTCCTTCCTCAAAAACGTCAGGTAATGCGCTTTCAAGGAACTTCAACTGATCACTTTTCCGGCGGCTTATAACCCCCCCCGCCCCACCCTCTTGGAGTGGATAAACTGTTCGGAATCCCCCCTCGAGGAAGGAATAGCACCGTCTCGTCGCCACCACACCGCTTTGGCAGGGGGGTGTGCATGGTGGGGGAAAGTTTTTTTCTGCATAAAACCCCACAGCGGGGTGCAACAGCTTTTTACGAGTATGTATCAATTACCGGCACCGGCCTGCTGTTTCCGCAGGAAAGCGTTCACATCCTCTTTGCTCCCATCCGGATTTCCGGCCAGGTATCCGGAGATGAGCCTGGCCGTATACGCAGTGGCGATCGATGTGCCGGCATAGATCCCGGCCGGACCATTGTATCCGGTCGGCAGTTTGGCAAAACCCGGGGCTTCAAAGGAAACAAAATTGCCGTAATTCGATTCGGACCACCTGCTGCCGTCCGGCGACAGGGCGCCCACGCCGATAACGCCGGCTCCGGCGGCCGGATAAACGGGAGCGCCGGTCGGTTCATTTCCGGCTGCGGCCACAATGAACAGGCCGTTTTCACCCGCCTGTTCAAGGTACTGGTTTAAAAACGCGCTTTGCGTTGTGGAATGCCAGCTCAGACTCAGCACCCTGGCCCCCTTTTCCAAGGCATAATCGATGCCCCGCATCAGGGTGTAATTCGAAGTGAAGCCGTTTTCATCAAATCCCTGTATCGACAATACCGGCACGGTTTCCATGTTCCGGCCGTCCTGACCGATGGGGGAAACCGCTCCGGATGCGATCATTGTCATCTGGGTTCCGTGACCCTGGGTGTCGTAAACGGGGGCCTCCGGATCCATTGCATTAAACGTGTCGAGCACATAGGGTGCCCGGGAAAATTCCGGGGACAGGCCGCTGTCGAAAACCGCCACGGGCGGGTTTTTGCCCAAGGAGGTGTCAGGATAGATTCCGGGCGGTTTGACGCCCGGATCGATCATCGCATAGGGGCGGGACAGCCGGTAGGCAAAATTCGGTTCGGCTTCGGCGATCTGCTCGTTTTTGAGCATTTCCAGGAAAGCGGGGACCGGAATGCCATCCGGGAGTATGATCCGGTAAAGGCCGCTGCTGTGATCGGCGATAACGGCACCGATTTTTCCAACAAGTGTTTCGAGTGCATCCTGGCCGCTTTCGGATAACAGGCGTACCAGCACTTCGTTGCGTACATAGAGATCACCGGTTTTCGGGTCCCGGACGATATCGAAGGGGTTGCCTGCGGGCAGGGGTTGCAGCCGGTCTTTTTCGCCCGGTTTGAAAATCTGGATTTCCGCCAGAGCAAATTCGTTCTCCGGGCAATGGGTGCACCGGTCCCATATAAGGGCATAATTATAATCGCCAAGGATGACGTCGAACACGTTTCGGATCTCCGCTTTTTCATAAGCCGCCGTGACATTGAGCGAGATGTCCGGGTCGATCCGGACACCGATGCCCTGTTGTGTCAGGCGATGGAGGATCCGGCGCAAGGGGGCGCCTTCGGCATGCAGGGTCACCGTTCCGTTTTGCGTCAGTTCGACTTCCAGGCCATATGCCGGGGTAGGCGGGATATACAAACAGGCGATCGCCACGGCAAAGGTGCAGATTATGATGCGTGCGGCAAAGAAAATATTCATCCGGTTATCTCAAGTTACTGTGAAAATATGTAAACAGAGGTTCTAAAGGATCGGAAGCAAAGCGCCCGAATCGTCGCCATAGTAACGCGCAACGGATGGAAAGCAAATGAAAATTTCGGCAATATCCGACCATTTGTCGGGCCCGATCCGACCGGAACTATTGTTTGTTACATGCGGAAACCGGAATTAACATTGAAGTTGATATTATTGCGTTTCATTGTAGAAGCGGGATCTTCCTGCACCTGCATGCACCGGCTTTTTTGAAGAACTAAGCGATTCATCCATTTGTGAAAGTGATGAAAGGAGACCTTTTTTGACAGACACACCCTATTTTGCCGTCACCCCCGAGCCCAAACACCTTCTCGAAGATATCCGGCACCACATCGTGTCATACCTGGGCAATGATTTCGAGGAGGCTCGAAAAGACACCTATTATCACGGACTGGCCCTGAGCATCCGTGAACGGCTTTCCGAACAGTGGTTGAAGACCCAGCGGTATTACTATGAAAAGAACACCAAACGGGTCTATTACCTGTCCCTGGAATTTCTTCCGGGACGGTTCCTTCTGAATAATATTTTAAAGCTCCAACTGATGGAGCCCTGCCGACAGGCACTAAAGTCGGTGGGTCTCAACCTGGAGGATGTGGCCGAAGAGGAATGGGATCCGGGCATTGGAAACGGCGGCCTCGGGCGGCTGGCCTCCTGCTACCTCGATTCAATGGCCACACTGGGCATTGCCGGATACAGCTATGGCATCCGCTACGATTACGGTATTTTTTTTCAGGAATTTCATGACGGCTACCAGGTCGAAAAATGCGATAACTGGCTGCGAAACGGCAGCGCCTGGGAATTCAAGCGCCAGAACGACCTTTTCGAGGTCAAGTTCTACGGCCGTACCGTCTGCCACACCCAGCCGGACGGGGTTTCCCATTTCTGCTGGGAAGACGCGGACAACGTCATGGCCCTGGCCTGCGATTACCTGATTCCGGGTCTGGGCAACGGCAGGGTCAACAACATGCGCCTCTGGTCCGCGGTTTCCAGTCGGGAATTTAATCTTCAGGATTTTCAGAATGGGGATTACATCGGAGCCATGGAGGCCAAGGTGCTCAGCGAAACGATTTCCAAGGTCCTGTACCCCAAGGACGAAACGTCGGCCGGCAAGGAACTGCGTTTAAAGCAGCAGTATTTCCTGGTTGCCGCCACCTTCAAGGATATACTCCGGAGATTTAGACGGAAGCATTCGGATTTTGCGACGTTGTCCGAAGAAGTCGCCATTCAGCTAAACGATACCCACCCGTCCATCGCCATCGCGGAACTGATGCGCATCCTGCTCAACGAAGAAGCGCTCGAATGGAAAGCCGCCTGGAGAATCTGCACCCGGACGTTTGCCTACACGAACCACACCGTGCTGCCCGAAGCCCTGGAATCCTGGTCTGTGGAGCTCCTGGGTCGGGTGCTGCCGCGGCACATGGACATAATTTCTGAAATCAATCGCCAGTTCATGATGGCCATCGAAGAGAAGTATCCCGGGGATACCGACCGCCAGGCGCGCATGGCGATTGTCTATCATGGTCAGGTCCGAATGGCGCACCTGGCCATTGTCGGCAGCCATTCGGTAAACGGCGTCTCCGAACTGCACACCCGGATTTTAAAGCAGCGGCTGTTCAAGGATTTTCATGAATTTTACCCTGGAAAACTCAAGAATGTCACAAACGGCATCACCCCCCGCCGCTGGATTTTACAGGTCAACCCCGATTTGTCCAACCTGATCACCGATACGATCGGCAGCGCCTGGGTTCAAGACCTCAATCGGCTTCGCGAACTGGTGCCTTATGCGGAAGATCCCGGGTTTATAAAGAAATGGCGAACGGTCAAACAGGAAAATAAAAAGCGGCTTGCCGCCTATATCCAGCGGACGGTCGGATTGAAGGTCGATCCGGAATCTCTTTTCGATGTGCAGATAAAACGGATTCACGAATACAAGCGGCAGCTGCTCAATATCCTGCACGTGATCACCCTTTACAACCGCCTCAAGGCCGACCCGCAAACGGCAGGGGTTCCCCGGACCTTTATTTTCGGAGGGAAAGCGGCTCCGGGATATTATATCGCCAAGCTGATCATCAAGCTGATCAATTCCGTGGCCGAGGTGATCAATACCGACGACGATATTGCCGGACAGCTCAAAATGGTATTTCTGCCCAATTACTGTGTCACCCAGGCGGAAAAGATCGTTCCGGCCGCTGACCTTTCCGAGCAGATCTCGACGGCGGGCATGGAGGCATCGGGGACGGGAAATATGAAACTGTCGTTAAACGGTGCGCTGACCATCGGTACGCTCGACGGGGCGAATGTCGAAATTATGGAAGAAGTCGGAGAAGAAAATATTTTCATTTTCGGCCTCAAAGCCGATGAAGTAGACGCGCTGCGTTCCGGGGGGCGGAACCCGAAGAAAATCTATGAAGAAGACCCCGAATTGAAAAAAGCAGTCAGTCTGATCGACAAGGGTTTCTTCTCGCCGGACAAACCGGATCTGTTCGCACCGATCGTCGACTCCCTGATCCATTACGGGGATTACTACATGGTCTTATCGGATTACCGCACCTATGTGGAGACCCAGAAAGCGGTCGATCGCCTGTACCTGCAGCCTGACAAATGGGCCCGCCAGGCGATTTTGAACACGGCGAACATGGGCAAATTCTCAAGCGATCGGGCTATCCGGGAATATGCGGAAAAGATATGGAACGTCAAACCCGTGGAATAGGTGAAATTAGAAGCGGTAGTGGTAAGATAGCGTAAAGAAGGTCAGTCCGCTGTTATTGTCATCGAGGTCGGCATTGGAATAGTGGAGGGCCCGAACCCGGAAACCATGTTTTTTGCGTTCCCCCAGGCGCAGGCCGATTCCAATGATATCTTCGAACTGGAAGTGAATGCCAAGATTCTGATCCCCGATACGGGTTTCCGAAATATAGGCGCCCCCGACACCGGCTTCGACAAAGGGAATGACCGGGGCATCGGTATTGAATTGATAGGTCAGGAGCGGCGCGATCGATGCTGCAATGGCGTCATCTCCGTCGCCGGACAGGTAGTCCACGGCGCCGTCAACAGAAAGTGACAGGAACCCCGTTTCGCTTTCCAGCCAGCGAAAGCCCAGACCTTTTTGCACCTCGAATCGATAGGAATCGACCTCTTCCGTCCCGATTCCAAAACCGAAGGATATTGCTTCAGACGCATTTGCAGCCGTTGCCATTGCCGTGATCAGTAAACCTGTTGCCAGCAAAACCAAATTCCATCGCATTGTTCCTGAGCCGCCTTTTCCGTCGTAATTAGAAGGTATCGCTTGTGCTCTGATTCCGGAGTACATGTAGTGTGGCGCATGTATTGTCATGGTGATCTAAAGGTAAAGATTAATGGCAGGTTGAGGGAATGCAAATCGGGGAAGGGCGATGGGCGAGAGGCGAGAGGCGAGAGGCGAGAGGAAGGGCGCGCTGATAAGCATAGGAAGGCAAGCGGCACGCGGGGATGCGGGTGATGAAATCGGGTTTTGGGAGATTAAATTACTTTCTTTCGGCTGCGAGTTTCCGGTCTTTCAAGTGGTACACATTTGGTGACGATTTTATCGCACGGGCGGGCCCCAGGCGGTAGCGGGTTTTGTCATTATCAGGAGAATTGATGTTTAGTTTGGCAACGATGGAATCCTGGAGGTCGGAAAGATCAATGGATGTGAACCGAATGCCTATGCCGTAGCTGCAACGGCGAATGATTTTTCCCTGTGCCTTTACTTCGGGAATGGGCGGTTTGGCTCCGGGATCAAAATAAATGGTAATATTGGCTTTTGCCGGCAGGGGGACATAGTCGTAAGTTTTGAGAAACATGCCCTTGGATCCGATGTCGGTCACTTTTCCGGTGATTTTGAACGTGTCTTTGCGGATATCGAGGCTCACAAAATCAAACAGTTCCACTGTGGCCCGGGTTTCCGGCCAGGTCTGACTGCGGGTCGTCTTGCGCTTGCGCCTGGTTTTCATCTGATCTCCATTCATTTCCGCTGAAAAAGCCATGTGTCTGGAAGTTTAAAGCGCCATCTGAATCGACTCCGTAAAAGAGAGTAATAGATAAACTAATAGTAAAATATTAGTATTTATTTTACGAATTACAATAAGACCAATGAGGTATTTTATGGCATGAAAAGATTTAAATTATCAAGATCTTTTCATACCAAGGGCCTAATACAACAGGCTGAATATCTCAATCTAAGGTGAGGTGAGCGTAATCCTTACAATTTCCGGGGTCGTTCCGGTGCGCATCGGGGGGCCCCAGGAACCGGTGCCACAGGTTGTATAGATCAATAAGTCACCGGCGCGGGAGAGCCCGTAATCATGCCCCCCGTAGAGAAGGCGGGTCACGAAGTTGAAAGGAAAAATCTGCCCGTGGTGGGTGTGGCCGGATAGCTGCAGGTCGGCACCAATCTGCCGATTAAGAGCAAATGTCGTATCCGGCATCCAGTACGTGCTGAAATGCCGGTCCATCAGGTCGCTTTTCTCGCTTTTCATATTCGTCGGGGTGTGAAAAAGCAGGAGACGGGCGTGTTCGGGGTCTTTCTCCTCCGGCAGGTTGGCAATGTCGGCAAGCGAAACGATGCCCGGATAGCTCACTCCTACGATTTCCAGCCCATCTATGTTGATCCATTCATTGTCCAGCACGTGCAGCCGGATTTTTTTCAGCAGGGCAAGCGCCCGGTCGATCCCGATGTAATGCTCATGATTTCCGGTAATAAAGAAGATGCCCTGTTTGGCCCTCAATCGGTTTAACGGGGCGATAAACGACTCGAACGTCCCGCCCATCCCGTCGAACAGGTCGCCGGTAATCAGGATCAGGTCCGGGTCCAGGGCATTGACCCGGTCTACAAGCTGTTGTGCGAACCGCAGGCCGTGCATATGTCCCAGGTGCACGTCTGAAAGCTGTACAATCGTGCGATTCTCCCAGGATGGCGGCAGCTTTCGGACTGTTACGGAAATATCGCGCACCTGCGGGTGGAATGCATTCCAGATGCCGTAAATGCCGAATCCCGCAGCGGCGGCAAGCATGACGACGGCAAGCGCCTGCGGTTTGAATTTGCGCCCGGTCAGCCGGATAAAAGCGATGATCGTCCATGTGGCAGCCACAGCCATCAGCAACTGAATTAAAAAACCCATCCAGGCGGCAGCAAACTTATAATACCCGATCGTCCAGATCGATTCCTGCCAGCGAAGCAGGCTGAATGCGGTAATAAAAGCAAAGGTCAGCAGGGTCATGGCGGTATACAGCGACCGGGTTGCCAGCGGGCGCCGGATGCCGAAAAAATAAATAAGGCTCCGGAACAGGGCAAAGTGGATGGCGAAAAGAAATAACAGGACAGCGGTCAGAAACAGGAGAGTTTTCATGTTCGATCCATGCCTCGAGTATTTGAACTTTGCGCAGCAACTATTAATTTAATCGGGTATCCGCCCAAATCCATTTTTTTGCAGCAGTTTCCGACAGCGTTCAGGCTGTTTGTGTCTTAACCTTCCTTGTACCATTTCAGGTGAATAACGCGGAAAGGGTTTCCACCTGTTGCGTTTTTTTTCTTTCATTCCTAGTATTCCGAGTAATAGCCGATATGCGTTAAAAAATTTGCATATGGCATGGATAAAGGATGGAGAGATGAAAAAAACATTGATTCTCATCATTTGTGCCATTCTCGTCGTATTTTTTGCTGCCGGAACAACTGCTGAATATTATGATGACAACCAGGGCGTCAAAGAATACCGATGCGGCAATCTGTTCATTGAAGAAGGCATCCACAGTTTCCAGGTGCGCCAGTGCTGCGGCGAACCGGTTTACCAGGATATTTATGAAACCAGCGGTTATGAGGATCATCGCCCTTATTACATCGAAAAATGGGTATACGGCCCCGAGGCGGGTTATTATTATATCCTTTATTTCAAATACGGCATTTTAATAGAGCTCGATTCTGCCCGGGTAATCTGGTGACCGTATTTACATGCGATGGGGTGAATTGTAACTTTTGAATATTGTCAGACGGATAAGATTACCGTCTGCAGAAAGCCAAATAATGTGGACCGGTTCGGTTTACGTGATAAGCGCGTGTGATCCAGCGGATTGCATGTACTGACATTTCGGAATCCAGAAATTCGTGGAAGAGAACATGACACATGAGCAGCCGGAGGTCAGGCCGAAGCAACGCCTGATGGTCGTTTCCAATCGCCTCCCCATTATTTTGGATAAAGACGAAAACGGCGGGTGGAATGTCCATCCCGGTTCAGGCGGCCTGGTCACCGCGATTGCGCCGGTCCTGAAAAACCGTGGCGGGCTGTGGATCGGGTGGCCCGGCATAACGGAAGTTCCGGAAAAAGAATTGGAATCGGCAATGTCTGAGGCGACAAAGGCATCGGGATTCAATCTGAAGCCGGTGCAGTTGTCACAAGAGGAAAAGGAAAAATATTATTATGGGGCGGCCAATGAAATGCTCTGGCCGCTTTTTCACGATATGATCGGCCGGTGTAATTTCGATCCTTCCTACTGGCCGTTTTATCAGCAGGTCAATCGCAAATTTGCTGAAAAAATCGTCGAAAACATGGAAGAAGACGATTTTATCTGGGTGCACGATTATCACCTCATGGATGTGGCCAACGAGCTCAAAACGTTGGGCGTTGAAGAAAAAACCGCATTCTTTCTGCACACTCCCTTTCCGTCTCCGGATATATTCATGCGCCTTCCCTGGCGATTCGATCTCCTCCGCTCGCTGCTGCAGTACGACCTTATCGGACTCCAGACCATGCGCGACCAGCGCAACTTTATCCAGTGTGTCCGGAAGCTGTCTCTTATACACATCTCCGA
>JAGXHH010000172.1 GCA_024636355.1 Desulfobacteraceae bacterium
GTCCGTATCTGATAACCCGGGTTGCAGAAAGTGCAGATCATGCAGATATCGCGCAATAACCACCAGGAACTGTTCCTGAACGTCGTGATTCTCATTCTCATATGCTCGGTCGGCTTCCTGATCCGGTATGTGGAAATCAGGAGTATCGAGCAGGATGCGGGGTGGATCAATTTTTCTCTCGGTTTCGTGCTGCTGGCGGCTTTTGTATTTGCCCGGATTATCACCGTCACGGGACTGCCGCAGTTGTCCGGATACATTTTTGCCGGAATTCTGGCCGGACCGTTTGTCAGCGGTTTTTTGTCGATGGAAACGGTGGAGCGCCTGCGGTTGATCGATGGGCTTGCCCTGAGTTTCATTGCCCTGGCCGCCGGTGCTGAATTGCGATTTGACCGGATCAGGCAGCGAATCAAGGCGCTTGGGGCAAACATCTTCCTGATTTCCGTAACCGTATTTGTTTCTGCCGGTTTGTTTATCCTGTTTGCCGGATCGTATTTTCCTATAATTGCAGGGTTTTCAGCAGCTCAGACAATGGCGTTCGCCATTTTATTCGGAGTGATCGCCGCATCCCTGTCCCCGGCATCCGCTATTGCCATCATTGACGAGTGCAATGCGACCGGACGGTTTACGGAAACCGTTCTCGGGGTGATCATCCTTGCCGATATTCTGATCATCATTGCATTTACGGTTGCACTGGCCGTATCCAAACAGATTGTGGCCGGAACCGGGGGGATGCACTGGCAAATCGTAACGATGCTGACCGGCGAGATCACCTTGTCGCTGGTCATTGGTGCGGTTCTCGGCAAGGCGATTGCGGTATACATCGGCCGTATCGGTTATGATTTCATCCTGTTCCTTGTGTTTGTCGCCTTTGCGGTCACCCGCATATCCATGGCTATCAATGAGTTGATGGATGTCCATATGAACCTGTCGCTCCACCTGGAACCGCTGTTGATCTGCATGAGCGCCGGTTTTTTTGTGCGCAATTTCAGTCCGTCGGGCACGTTTTTCTTAAAAAGTCTGGACCGGACAGCATTGCCGGTTTACGTGCTCTTTTTTTCCCTGGCCGGCGCCACCCTGAATTTCGAATCGTTGCGGATGTGCTGGTCTCTTGCCTTGTTCCTGGTGGTGATCCGGGCCCTCGGGTTGCTTATCGGCAGCTGGGCAGCCGGTCGAATGATTGGTGATCCGGAGAGTCATAACCGGAGTGCCTGGATGGCTTACCTGACCCAGGCCGGGGTCTCGATCGGCCTGGCGCAGCTCGCTTTGCGGGAACTGCCAGAAATTGGGGTTCACTTGAACACTGTCGTGCTGGCGGTAATTGCAATTAACCAGGTGATCGGCCCTATCCTGTTCAAGGTGGCATTGGAACATGTCGGCGAAAGAGGGCAGAATTAAATGGCATAAGAACTGGTTTCAGATACCCGGAACCTTTTTTTGACGCGGGTTTGGATTGTTCTTATTTTTTAGAATACAAAAGAATATGATGTTATTCGAATTTATTAAACCCGTCATCGTTTAAGTTTAAAAAGTAGGAGGATAAATGGTTCAGGTGGAACTGAGTCAAAACGATATTGAACAGATTGAACATCACGGGCTGGATGTCGAGCTCGTGAAAGAACAGGTGCGTCTTTTTGAAAAAGGGGCGCCCTATGCAAAGCTTGCTCGGCCCTGCACGGCCGGGGACGGCATCCGGCAGTTGCAGGGAGATGCACCCCACCGGTTCGTCCGGCTTTATGAACAGGCCGCCGGCAGCCGGAAGCTGATGAAATTCGTGCCGGCCTCGGGGGCGGCGACCCGGATGTTCAAATCTCTGCTGACGGTTTTTAATCAACATCCCGAGATTAAACGGCAGACGATTGCCGATACGGTTGCTGAAGAAGGCGACGAATACGACGATGTGCTCACCTTTATTGACCAAATCGACCGGTTCGCATTCTATGAGGCGCTTATAAAGAAGATGGCCGAAGACTGCCGCGATCTCGAATACTACCGGGAACATGAAGACTTCGCCCGGATCATCGACTATGTCCTGTCCGAAAAAGGGCTGAACTATGCCCAAAAACCCAAAGGGCAGATCCTGTTCCATCGCTATGCCGACGGCGCGCGCACCGCATTCGAGGAACACCTGGTGGAGGCCGCCGAATACGTCCGGGACGCCAGAGGGCATTGTGTGCTCCACCTGACCGTATCCCCCGAGCATGAAACGGGATTCCACAGACTTCTCGAAGAATCCGCCCCTGCTTACGAGCAGGCCTATTCGGTTCGCTATGACGTGACCTTTTCCCGGCAGCACCCGTCGACGGACACCCTGGCCGTGGACTTGGAAAATCGGCCGTTCCGGGAATCCGACGGCAGCCTGTTGTTCCGGCCGGGCGGACATGGATCGCTGATCGAAAACCTCAATGCGCTCGAAGGGGATATCGTTTTCATCAAAAATGTGGACAACGTGGTTCCGGATCGCCTGAAATCCGACACCTTTCTGTGGAAAAAGGCATTGGCCGGTTACCTGCTGGACCTGGAGAAAAAAATCCGGAAACATCTGGATCGTCTGACCGGGGAAACTCCTGATGCGGATGCGATCGATGCGGCCGTCGAATTTGTCGAAACGGATCTGTCGGTCACGTTGCCCGAGCGTGTGAAAAACGCACCGGCTGAGGAGCGGCGTACATGTCTGGTCGACCGGCTTGACCGGCCGCTGCGGGTATGCGGCATGGTGCCGAGCTCCGGAGAACCCGGGGGCGGACCGTTCTGGGTAAAAGAAGACGACGGCAGCGTGTCGATACAGATTGTGGAAAGCGCCCAGATCGATCCGGATGCGCCCGATCAGCAGGAGATTTTAAAAAGCCTGACCCATTTCAACCCGGTCGATATCGTCTGCAGTCTGCGAAACAGCCGGGGCGAACCCTATGATCTCAGACATTTCGTGGATAAGCGGGCGATTTTTATTTCGAAAAAATCCATGGACGGCAAGGACCTGAAAGCGCTGGAGCATCCCGGTCTCTGGAACGGCGGCATGGCCTGGTGGAACACGGTCTTCGTGGAAGTCCCCCTGACGACCTTCAACCCGGTCAAGGCGGTGAACGATCTGCTGCGGGACGCGCACCAGGGGTGAAATTCCCCTTAATTCCCTGCCAGGCGGTAATCGTAATTCTGTCCGATCCACTTCAGGTATTCTCCGCTCCGGATCCGCTCGACCCACCCGGTATTGTCCAGGTACCATTCGATGGTTTTTTTCAGGCCCGTTTCGAACGATTCGGTCGGCTCCCAGCACAGCTCTTTCGTAATGCGCGAAAAATCGATGGCGTACCGGAGATCGTGGCCGGGCCGGTCCGTAACGAACGTGATCAGTTCCCGCCGGGAATTGATTCCTTCAGGCGGCGGCAGCATCGCGTCGAGTAAGTCGCAGATCAGGGTTACCACATCGATGTTGGTCTTTTCCGCATGGCCGCCGATATTGTAGGTCCGGCCCCTTTTGCCGGATGTCATGATCTGCCAGATGGCCCGGCAGTGGTCGGTGACATAGAGCCAGTCACGCACGTTTTTCCCTTCCCCGTAGACCGGCAGGGGTTTTCCGGCCAGCGCATTTAGAATTACCAGGGGAATGAGCTTTTCCGGGAACTGGTATGCCCCGTAGTTGTTTGAACAGTTGGAAATGGTAATCGGAAGGCCGTAGGTGCGGTGACATGCCGAGACGAGATGGTCGGATGCGGCTTTGGAAGCGGCATAGGGACTGGACGGGTCGAATGCGGTCGTTTCCGAGAAATACCCCTCGGCGCCGAGTGACCCGTAAACCTCATCGGTGCTCACATGGTGAAACAGTTCGATCCGGTCGATACGGGCCCGGGCGCATTCCAAAAGTCGATGGGTGCCGATGATATTTGTCCGGATGAATGCATCGGGTTCGACAATGGAGCGGTCGACGTGTGATTCGGCGGCAAAATGACAAACCGTATCCACAGCATAGGTGTCAAACACCTCTGCCATGGCGTCCGCGTCGCAGATATCGGCCGGGACGAACACATACCTGTCGGGATAAGCCGCCGCGAGTGCGGAAAGATTTTCCAGGTTGCCGGCATAGGTGAGCTTATCCACATTGATAAGGCGACCGGAGAAACCGGTTTCATAGAACAGGTGGCGGATGAAATTTGAGCCGATAAATCCGCACCCGCCGGTGACAAGCAGGTTTTTCATAAGTTGTCCTTATCCCACAGAAGTCGAAACAGGCCGGCTGTAATCGTGCAATTCCTTAAGGCGGTTGATCTGCAGCCGCCTTAAGGCAAGTTCGGCGGAAAAAATATTATCGACTGAAATGAACAGCCGGTCGAGATGGACGATCCGGAACATGTGACGCACGTTTTCCTGCAAACTGCAGAGGATGCAGGTCCGGCCGTTTTTTGAAGCATGGCGGTGCATTTTGAGGAACAACCGGGTGCCGGCGCTGTCGATAAACGTAAGCCCTGACAGATTGAAAATGACATCCCGGGCGCCGAGCGGCTCCATCAGGGCATCGATATTCAGGTCGACGATTTCGGAAGCGTCGAGTTCGCCGAACAGGTGGTAGATAACTGCATGGCTGCGGATGACCGCCAGGTAATAAAACGACTGGTATTCGGCGCGATGCTTAATTAGTTCAAGTACTTCCGGAAGGTTTTCACAGATCTGGTCTTCAAAAAAATCAAGGGTCCGGCTCAGTTTGAAAAACCGGCGGAGCGCCGGTTTCAGGCCGATGATGAAAAGTTCGCGGTTCTCCGATCGTGCGGAACGCCAGAGACCCAGCAGGAGACCGAGTCCGGATGAATCGATAAAGTTGACCGTGGAAAAATCGAGTACGATTTTCTGAGCCTTGCCCGCCATTTTCCTGATTTCGCTGCGGATATCTTCGGTGACCGTGGCATCCAGGGGATCGGGCATGGTGACGCTCTTGAGTGTCATGCCGCCGCCGCCGGATCTGGTGACCGCATTCTGTACGCTCGTCAACGTCGAGGGGTGGTGACGGATGCGAAAGGCCGCCTGTTTATATTTCTGGTACAAAACGAGCGGGAGGACCTTTGAGACAAACAGGAAATAGTTGTAAACCAGGTTGTGCCGGGATTGATGGAAAAGGCGCCTGATTTGCGGCGGCCGTTTCGAGAATAGACCGGCTTTGTTTTCCGACGCCGCTGCCCGATCGAGGTCCCGGCTGCCGGAAATTACAAGGGTTACCGGTACATAAAGGCGATGCCGGTTCTGTTCAAA
>JAGXHH010000173.1 GCA_024636355.1 Desulfobacteraceae bacterium
ACAAGGGGGTGTTTTACGACTACGAGGCGGAAGCCGGTGCAGACGTGGTGACGGTCAATGAAGATGGGTCGGTGACCATTCGCTTCAAGGACGGGGGTTACGGCGACCTGATCGATAACCCGGATGGGCGCATCATCGACCCGGGCGGTCCGGGTGCGGCTGTTTCCGCAGACAGCGACAAAGAAAGCGGAGGTAGCAGCGGAGGCGGCTGCTTTGTCGACACGCTCCTTCGCTGTTTTTAATCCACGTAAGCACGGTTGATTTGAAATAAAAAAGGGGCGCATCAGCGCCCCTTTTTTATTTCGCCTCGCCCGGTTTTAGGACCCCGAAATATTTAGTTGTAGTTTATTAGTTAATAGAATAACGGAAGATATGTGCTCTTTTCAAAAAAAGTGTTCGACATGATTGCTTGTGAGTTCTACGTCAGTTTTAAAAAAGGAATCGGACAATGAAATACAAAAAACTTATTCTGACGGCAGTTATTCTATTCTGGTCTTTTTCGTCTATATTACCGTCCGGCGCCGTTGTCCTGGGGGACATCGACAACGACGGGAAAGTCGGGTTGAAGGAATCCGTCTATGCATTGCAGACGGCTTCAGGAATCGCCGGAGAATATACGGTTACGGTGGTGTTCAGCTGGAAGGGCGAATGGGAGGCCGGTCAATCCTATGCCATCGGGGATGTGGCGTACCTGGACGGCACAAGCTACATCTGCATAGCGGATCATCTGGCGGATACGTCAAATACGCCGCCGTTTCAGGACGTCTGGAATATCCTGGCCCGGAAGGGGGATGCCGCCGCATTGTCCGTGGGCGCAGGATTGTTAAAAGATGGGGATACCGTGAGTATTCAGGTGGGTTCCGGTTTGGCGGTTACGGAAAACGGGATCGGGCTGGAGACCGGGTATGCCGATGGCAGCATTTACGACAACCGGTTTGTCACGAAACTAAACGATGCGATGAACCTTGCGCGCCTGGTAAATACGCCTTGTCCATGTGATGAATCCGTCTCCGGCAGGATCTTCCTGGCTTCGAATTGGAAATTGTGTGTCTGCAACGGGAATGGATGGGTGGAAACCAGCGACGGGGAAACGCCCTGTACTGCCTTAAACATCGATAATGATGGGGATGGTTTCTCGGAAGCCGACGGCGATTGCGATGATTCCGATAATACGGTCTATCCCGGACATCCGGAATTGTGTGACGGCAAAGACAACGATTGCGACGGAAACATTGATGAAGATTTCACTCAATTGGGGCAGCCATGCGAGGAATACACTTGGTTTGACGCAACATGGGTCTGTGCGCCCAACGGGGAGGGGGTTATCTGCGAAGGCTACCAGTTGATAGGTGAGCCATGCGACGGGATTGACAACAATATGGATGGCGCCACAGACGAAGGCTATAATGTCGGGGCATCCTGCGGAGTAGGTGCATGTGCCGGAACCGGTATAATCGCCTGCGATTCTTCTGGAAACGGAACTGTTTGTGAGGGTGAGACCGGAGCGGGGCCGGAGCTTTGCGACGGAATCGACAATGACTGCGACGGCATAACGGATGAGGACTTCAACATCGGAGCGCCATGCGGTCCCTGTAACGACGGACAGATTGCGTGTGATCCTTCCGGTGCGGCCAGTTGTGTGGGCGCCAGCGAGCCAGTGGAACTTTGCGTCGGAATCGACAACGATTGCGACGGAATGACCGATGAAGAGGCGTTCTGTGAACAAGGCGAATGCGATGGGGCGGGCGGTTGCATTTAAATCCGAAACCGATTGCCTGTATCATCCTGCCCACTTACAACGAGGCGGAAAATATCGCTTCGATTATTCCGGAGATCTATGAGCAGGCAAAAAAGGTGGAAAGCCATGCCATCCATATTGTCGTAGTCGATGACAATTCTCCGGACGGCACCCGGGACAGGGTCTTTGAATTCCAGAAACGGTTCCCGAATCTGCACCTTTTGACCGGCGTCAAAAAAGGTCTGGGAGATGCTTACAAGCGGGGGATCGCATTCTCATTGGAACGGTTACAGGCCGAACTCATTTTGCAGATGGATGCAGATGGCCAGCATGACCCGAAATGGATACCGATCTTTATATCGTTTACAAACAGGGGTATTGACCTGGTGATCGGGTCCCGGTTCGTACGGGGAAGCCGCACCCCCAGTTTCTGTGGCCGGCGAAGGTTCCTCAGCATCCTGGGCAATCGAATGATTCGGTTTTTCAGTGGTATTTCAACTGTTCAGGACTGTACTTCCGGATTCCGTTGCATGACGGCGCAGAAACTGAGCGCCTGTAATTTTAACTCCTTATCGGCAAGATATTCTTTCCAGACGGCATTGCTGATCCAACTTCTGCAAAAAGACGCCAGGGCCATTGAAGTGCCGATTGTTTTCAATGCCCGCCGGCATGGGCGCTCAAAATTGACGGTCAGGGACCAGGTCGGTTTCCTGCTCGACATCGGGAGAATGGTTATCGCGCCGCGTCCGATCGCCGCAGGAGCAGGTAGGTACCGTGAAACCGGCTCGGAAACTGCTGATAAATCCGGAAGTGTTTTTCCAGAAACTGCCGGAACTCCGGCAGGATCGCGATCCCGCGATTTGGGTGGATCACGATCCAGGTGAGCCGTTCATGATCCCGCTCCATTGCGTTTTTCAGATCCACAACCAGATCTTTGACAGGCGGAAGACCGCATCGGAACCGCATTACGTTAGTGTCCGCCATGTGATCCGCGATCGGCAACCCCGCCATTAGAGCGATCAACGGCGTGGAGGTCGAATCCCCGAAAATCGCCTCCCCAGGTCCGGCGGAACGCTTCAATACCTCCGCGATCCCGGACGGCACATCAAAGCCCCTGCTCTCATGCCAGAGATAATAGCGGATTCCCGTATAGCGCTTCCCGATTGTCCGTTCCGACTTCCATATCAGATCCGTAATTCCCGAATCCTGCAATGCCGCTATCGGCATTGCAGGCGGGGGGTATGTCATGGTCTTTCCGAGGTTCCCGGTAAAATATCCCAGCCGGTGCTCTATCCGCGGGTAAAACCAGATACCCGAGAGGATGATAGATATCGTCAAAAGCGCGACCGCCGTGGGGACAGGCTGACACTGGCGGATCAACTGAATCACGGCAGCGACTGCCAGTCCGGCGCAAATTGCCCCGACGGGAAACAGGATCAGGAAATAGAAATGAAAGACCCGGCTCAGAAGCGATAAAAAAACCAGGCCGGCGATCCAGATCGCCGCACACCAGATCCCGAGGCTGATCATGGGGTGACGTGTCGGATCCAAAAATTCTTTCAGCGAATTGCGGGCGGCGGCGAATTGCCGGCGTCCGATGCCGTAGAGGAGAAAAGGTACAAACAGGAGCGGTGCGGTCAGCGGAAAGAAATTGTGAAACAGCATGGGCGGGAGGCTTTGAGCAAGGCCCGAGCCGGGCATGGGCGGTTTATCGAGATGAAAGAGATAGACGCTGTCGATGTATGCGTGGCCGCCAATGTAAACGCAGATGCCGTTGACGGCCAGCCAGGTGCCTGCCGCTGCCAGAAAAAAACGCCCGCCTTCCCTCACATTTTTAATCAGCAGGAGCGCAAGGACCGCCAGGGCAGCGGGTGCGATATAAAACCCGGTGCAGACCCCCAGGCCGAGCAGTATCCCCCCCGCAACAGTTCTGCCCCGCCAGGCGGCGAACAACCCGCCTGTCATGAACGCCACCGACCAGTTTATGCCTGTCCAGTGGCTCGATGCCCGAAGCACATCATGGCTGAAAAGAAACAGGCTGCATGCCACGAAAGCCGCGAGGATGCCCGCACTTTTTCTCGTGATCGAGTAAATGCATAAAGATGTAATTCCCGTGGCCAGCACCGGGAGCATCTTCATCGGCACCAGGTGAAAGCCGCCGGCGGCCAGGGTCAGCAGGTATCCCGGGAGCAGGTGCAGGGGCGGATGGGCGAAGAAAAAATCCCTGTAGGGCAGAAATCCCCGGGTCATCAGAAAGGCATCATAGAAGTAGATGTTTTCGTCCGAGATCGCCGCTTGCAGCCCGTACAGCTTGAGAAAGATAAAACCGGCCGCAACGCTTACGAGAAGAAACCTTTCGATTGCATTACTTTGCTTCATATGAGCCGTCTTCTAGTAAAACGTTATTCCGCTAAATGAGAGGAAACTTTTTTCCACTATCCTGCGCTGTTTCAGCTGTTCCCCGAAAATAACCCTATCGATCATTTTCCATCAATTATCAACTGATTTTCAGTTAAGCCGGTCACGGCCTGTGGAGAACAACTGGTTATGATTTAATTCCTTATTTCCAATTGACAGGACAGGTACTTAACGGTACTAACAGGTGAGCAAGATCGATTTTATCCGGAAAGGATTTCAATCTGTTTGCTGATCTAATTTGTAAAATACTGATCGACCCGTTCAGCTTATTACCTTGGAGTACTCGTGTTTACAGTTTTTTCCTTCCAATGACTTTTTCTTACAAATCGTTACTTGTGATCTTCGTCCTGATTTTCTCCGGGGGATTTCCCATGCATGTGCTGGGGGGCGCGCCGGACGATTCGTCTTTCCTGAAACAAATCAACAGGCCAGCCTATGTGCCGCAGGAAATTCTTGTCCGGGTAAAAGACAGGGTCGACAGAGACGATATCCAGGCATTGCACAGGCGTTTCGGCGGCGATTCGATGCGCCGTTCTGATAGATCCGGCATTCATCGGGTGCGGTTCGGCAAAGGAGTGGACATCGAACGCGTAATCGAGCGATACCGGGCCTCGGGTCTGGTCGTTGATGCCGAGCGGCATGCGGTGCGTTATCCCCAGGCCGCCGCCGTACCGGATGACCCGTATTATGCCGAACAATGGGGCGTCAATACGGTCGACGCCCGCAACGCCTGGTCGATCCGCCGGACGGACCGGACCGTGGTGGTGGCGGTTATCGACACCGGCATCGATTATACTCACCCCGATCTGCAGCACAGCATCTGGGTAAACGAGGCCGAGAAAAATGGCATAAAAGGTATCGACGATGACGGCAACGGGTACGTGGATGATGGGTACGGCTGGGATTTTGCCGACAACGATGCCGACCCGATGGACTATGCCGGCCACGGCACCCATGTGGCCGGCATCATCGGCGCCATGGGCGACAACGGCATCGGCGTGGCCGGCGTCAGCTGGAACGTGCGCCTGATGCCCTTAAAAGTTGCGGGCGACTACACCACGGGTATGGAAAGTGGCGATATACTTGATGCATTGAACTATGCCCTGGAAAACGGGGCTACCGTTTTCAACTGCAGTTTCGGCGGCCCATATGATTCGGCAATCGAGTATGATAAACTGAAAATCTTGCAGCAAAGCGGCGTAATGGTGATCTGTGCTGCCGGAAACAAGGGAACCGATATCGATCAAGCCGGAAACGCAATGTACCCGGCAAGCTACGATCTGGCCAACATCATTGCCGTGGCGGCAAGCGCCAAGGACGGCAGCATGGCGGGTATTTCCAATTACGGGTCGATTTCGGTCGATCTCATGGCGCCGGGAGTCGATATCCTGTCTGCGAAATCGGTGAAGATCACGGCCGCAGGCGCCAATGAGCGAGATCTTTATAAATTGATGACCGGAACCTCCATGGCCGTCCCGCATGTCAGCGGACTGGTCGCCCTGATGCGCGCCCGCCAACCGGAACTGGGATTGGATCAGATCAAGTCAGCCATTCTTGAAACTGTCGTTCTCGATCCGACGGCCGCCGGAAAAACCGTTTCCGGTGGCAGGGTCAATTTTTATGACGCCCTCGGTGAAATGCTCACCCCCGGCGACATCACGGGAGACGACCGGGTGCAGCTCGATGATTTGATTACGACCCTGCAGATCCTTACCGGCATTCTTCCTGCCGGCCCCGTTGTTTTTCACCCCGGAAAATCCGATATAAACGCCGACGGCCGGATCGGCCTGGAAGAAGCGATTTATATCCTGAACCAGGTCTCCCATTGATTCCCCCTGTCATTTGTTCTTGCTCTTGCTCTTAATCTCAATCTTAATCTTAATCCTAATCTTGCTCATAATCATTGCGCTCCCTCGTGTTCAGTTCCGCTTCCAAAACCGATAACGAGCACGAAAAATATAAGTGCCCTTGTGTGCAGAGATCATAGCGCGGCCACTGGCCGCAACCAAAATCGGTGCCGGTTTTGTAGGTCGGGATTCACATCCCGACGCCCGGTTTCACAATAACGAAAGTTTTTGTCGCGAAACGAAAACGGAAAAAAACAAAAACTAAAAACCACAAACCGTTACTCGGGGCTTGCCCGTCGGGTTGGAAACCCGACCTACGGTTCCCGGCACTCGAAAACAAGGTTCGATCTCAGGGTAGAACATCAAGATTGAGATTAAGAGCAAGATTGAGATTAAGAGCAAGAGCAAGATTAAGAGCAAGAGCAAGAGCAAGATTAAGAGCAAGAGCATAGCTCACTTGATTGAACTGAATAATCATTCCATTTTATTCCCCGAAAGCACCGCAACAGACTCCTCCAATATCGACATCCCGGATTTTCCACTGCTGCCCTGACCAATCAGGTCACCCGCTTCATCGATTAAAAAAACGACCGGCGCTTCATAAACTTTTGTCAAAAAGAGTCGATAAGATAATTGAAAGGCTGAGATCAAATGCCGTTTCATTTATTCGTTTTCCGGTCGGCAGCTTTCATCTCCTTTGAAAACTCCCGCCGACAGCCTGCCTGATCCGCTATCAATGCGCCCGGCGCCAAGCCGTTGCGATTCGATAGCGATCCTGAAGCCTTCCCAAGTTGGTTCATGCTCCCGGAGATGGAAAGTGAAATCAAAGCGGATCTGTTCCTGCCTGTTTTTCTGCGCGATATCGGTCTTGCTGGCCGCACCGGCTTTTTCGGTGACGATGAAAGTAAACAGCGTCAGGGGGTCGGTCGACCGGTCCCTGGTTGTGCCGATTGTTGTCGACAAGCCGGCATCCATAGCCGGCGCGACCTTTGTGCTGGAATACAGCAGCAGCCTGTCGATCACTGTTGACAGTACCTTTTTCGATATCTTCTATAACCAGTTCGATCCGCTTGACACCACGGGCGCTGCCGTTATGGACGGCACCGGGTGGAAGTTTACGCTGCTGGATCAAAATGGCGACCCAATCCATGATTCCGACGGCAATCCCCTATGTGTTCCCGCCCGCGCCGAAGTCGACGGCGTTGTCTATACCCAGTCCGTCCTGGACAATGTAACGACACAGAGCGACACCATTTCCCATTACATTGCCGGAGCCCGGCCAACGCCCGCCACGGAGGGCGAAAACCCGACGTTGTTTAATCTTCATGTCTCCCTGAAAGCCGGCCAAGCGGCGGGAAAATATACGATCAGGGTCGTGCCGGCCACGGTCAATAATGCGGAGGCGGGGTATGATCCGGCCGGGGAAACGGTCGATCTGCTGATCGGATCGGATGCCGGTCGGACCGCTTTTCCGGTGATCCTGGACGACAGGAATTACGCCGACAGCGTGGTCAGCGGGACGGTCGAATTCCGAACCGACATGGAAGAGGACGAGCCGCAGACAGATGTTGTCGATGAACCGGGTGAGCCGGTCAGCGGCGGAGGAAGCGGCGGAGGAGGAGGCGGCGGAGGAGGAGGAGGAGGTTCCTGCTTTATCCGTTCCATTCGCTGGTGAGTGCCGGATTTTGCTTGCAGGGGCGACCTGGCGTTCGCATCTGGCGCCTGCCAGGGGAGAGCATTTTAACGGCAGTGAATTCGATCCGCTATTTCTGTAACTAGTGCCCAAACGAAAACCAGGATTTTTCGTCAAGATCAAGGCGGGCGAAAAATTTAACCGCAGGAATACTGGATGTATTTTGAGGATTAAATTTTGAGCCGAACGCAGAAATTGGCGAAAAAGACGGTTTTTGTTCAGGCACTAACTATTCTTCTTGAACCCAGGGTGCTGTTTCGATAATGTGTAACTATCAGAAAAATTTCGTTTTTATCATGCTGCAACTGTTCCTGTCTTTCTCAGGCGTGTTTCCAATGGTTGTTTTCGGTACCACTCAGGGTGATCTGTCCATTCGGGAAGAAATCCTGTGGCCCGTCGGTTTACCGCAGGAGATCCTTGTCCGGGTAATGCCCGGGATGGACCAAATGGTTATCAGCGCCATGCACCGGCGCTTCGGGGGCGACAGGATGCGTCGCATCGACGGGTTCGACATCCATCGGGTGCGGTTGGAAAAGGGTGCCGATATCGACAAGGTGATCGAAAGCTACCTCGCCTCGGGCCTGGTTGCAGAAGCCGAACCGAATTTCATGCGCTATCCCCAGGCGGTTTTCTCCCCGGATGACGCGTATTATTCCGAACAGTGGGCCGTTAATACGAATGATGCCCGGCTGGCCTGGTCGATCCGTCGTCCGGATCAGCCCGTCATAGTGGCGGTAATCGATACCGGCATCGATTATACCCATCCTGACCTGCGGGACAACATCTGGATTAATGAAGTTGAGAAAAATGGCGAACCCGGGGTCGAAGATGACGGCAACGGATACGTGGACGATGTGTACGGCTGGGATTTTGCGGACAATGATGCCGATCCGATGGATAAGAGCGGCCACGGTACCCACGTGGCCGGCATTATCGGCGCCATGGGCAATAACGGCACCGGTGTGGCCGGCATTTCCTGGAACGTCCGCCTGATGCCCCTGAAGGTCATGGGCGACGGGGCCACGGCCATGTATGGAAGCGATATTCTCGAGGCTTTGGAATATGCCCGGAAACAGGGGGCCACGGTGTTTAACTGCAGCTTTGGCGGCCCGTCTTATTCAGGAATCGAGTACAGCGTTTATAAAAGCATGCAGCAAACCGGCGGTCTGGTGGTCTGTGCGGCCGGAAACGCGGGTGTCGACGTTGATCAGCCCGGAAAAGCCAGCTACCCGGCAAGCTACGATCTGGCCAATATTATCTCCGTGGCGGCATCCGACCGGGGTGGCAACCTGGGGTCTTTTTCCAATTTCGGGCGGAAATCCGTGGACCTCATGGCGCCGGGTGTCGATATCCTGTCGACCCACACCGGGTCGGCATCAAGCGTGAGCACGGAAGCCGAGGTCATACAGGTGTCAAACGGAATGGCCAATGTGGCCTCGGGTTTGACATTTGCCGGCACCACCGGTCCGGAAGGGATCGCAGGAACCCTGGTCGATTGCGGATACGGCTATTTGGACGAGATGCCGGACGCTGTCCGCGGAAACATCGCCCTGGTGAAGCGGGGTTCAATTGATGGCCAGGCCTTTAATTTTAAGGACAAGGTCGCCAATGTCGTTGCAAAAGGCGCCATAGGGGCGGTGATCTACAATAATGTACCGGGTGATTTCGAAGGGTCGCTGGGATCACCCGGGGCGTGGTTCCCGGTGGTTGCCATCGCGGGTGAAGACGGGGAGACGCTGGCCCGGGTTGCACCGGTCGGCATCCGCCTGGTCAACCGGATCATCGATGACCGGAACCTGTATAAACTGATGAGCGGGACCTCGATGGCCGCACCGTATATCAGCGGCCTGGTCGCCCTGATGCGCGCACGCCAGCCGGATCTGGGATTCGCCCAGGTAAAATCAGCCATTCTCGCCAATGCCGTTTTCGCACCGAGTGCCGCCGGTATAATGGTCTCCGAGGGCCGGGTCAACATGTACAATGCCCTCGGCATGATGCTCATCCCCGGCGATATCACGGGAGACAACCGGGTGACGCTCGATGACCTGATTGCGACCCTGCATATCCTTTCCGGGATCCCCCCCGCAGCCCCCATCGTGTTTCACCCGGGAGCATCCGACGTCAACGCTGACGGCCGGGTCGGCATCGAAGAGGGGATCTATATCCTGGACCGTGTCTCCCGCTGATTTCCCAGTTGTGACCATTCACAATTCACCATCAGCCGTTCACAATTGATTTTTTGGGTTATCCGCTTCGCTCCAGTAATTATCAATTTGAGCGACGTTCTCTTTATTCCGGAAATCCGACTGTCTGGGCCAGGGTGATCACCTGGTCGGGGCGAAGGTTCATGGCCCGGGAAAGCTTTGGGCGGTCCACCCAGCCGCGCACCACGGTGGATAGCTCCTCGGATGCGCAGAACTCCCATCAGACGGACTTTCAGTTTACGCCCTGTTGCGACCCCAGTCCCAGAGATTCGGCTTTTTTGAGCAAATCCCGGACCTCATCGTCCGTCGTCTGCCGGAAATCGTCATACCAGGCCCCCACGCCATAGAAATGACGCGGAATGATCGAGCTGATCACCTCGTCGGCCACCCGTTCGAGGCGTATGACGGCATCGTCTGCAGCGGTCGGAACGGCGACAACGACCCTGCCGGGGGTCTGGCCACGGACCGCTTCGACGG
>JAGXHH010000021.1 GCA_024636355.1 Desulfobacteraceae bacterium
ATTGCGGCCGCCGAAAACCCTGCCGATGTGTCCGCCGTGGTTTCCCGCGGCGGCCGCCCCGATCTGGCTATGGCGTACCTGCCAAAGGTAAAGGCGCCGACGCTGTTGATCGTTGGCGGATACGACATGCCGGTGATTGATATGAACAAAGAGGCCCTCGATCGGCTTCAATGCGAAAAACACATAGAGATCGTCCCCGGGGCCACCCACCTGTTCGAAGAACCGGGAAAGCTTGATATTGTAGCAAACCTGGCCGCCGATTGGTTCGGGCGGTATTTGGGATAGCTTTCGGTTTTGTAGGTCGGGATTCACATCCCGACGCCCGGTTGAATGATGCAACGGAATATCGGACAAACAATATAACTTATCGGACAAACAAAAAAACCCGGTTTGTGACTCGGGGCGGTGCGCGTCGGGTTTGGAAACCCGACCTACGGTTCTTGGCGTCTTCAAGAATGCTAATCTACTGTGCTGGCCAGATCCCGCCAGAGGATCGCCCGGATTTTGATGTCCGCCGGAGTCATGTCCGGGACTTTTTCCATGTTCTGCCATCCGGGGATCGCTTTGGCAACCTCCCAGGCTTCCTGGAGATAGCCATCGCAGTAATACACGATGGTTTCCTTGGGAAATTTGTCATTATTGTCTTCTGCGAATGTTTCACCTGCGATGATCCGGAATATCGAATTATCCAAACGGGTTTCCACTTTTTGAATGATCGATTCCAGTCCTTTGATGCTGACGATTTCGACAGCAACGCCTTTATCGATACTCTCAACCGATTTGTCTGCAGGCGCTGCGGTGATGGTTTCCGTATCGATTTCATCCTTTACGGATTCCGCAGGAGCTTCCGGTTCCAGCACAGCAACAACCGGCTGAACTTCAGTTTTCAGTTCAGGTGCTGATATTACAGCGGGTGCAAGCGGTGCAACAGGTGCAAGCGGGGCAATGACTTTCGCTTCGGGTTCGCCAATCGTTTCCTCGATTATTTCAATTTCCGATCCAGGTGTGTCGGCGGGTTCGGCTGAGACTTCCGGTTCCGGCGCTACGGCTGGTTCTACGTCTTTAACGGAGGAGGGAATCACCTCGGATTCAGACTGGTCTATTTCAACTTTCGGTTCTGATTGTACGGATTCGGAAGCGGCCGGATCAGAAATTTCTTCAGTTTCAAGGGATGCCGTGAGTGTTTCTTCCTGGATGCCTTCCTGGATTGCAGCTAAATTTGAAGGTTCGATATCCGATAAGGGAAGAGAGGACGCATCCGTCATTTCACCCGGCGACGAGGAAACGGCATCGATAATCGCGGCGGGTTCGGTAATCTTTTCCCCGGCGTCCTCGGTGGTTTCGTTTTCCTTGACTTCTTCTGCCTGTTCGACAACAGCAATGTCCTCTTTCTGGATCGCTTCGTTTGAAATATCTTCCACGACAATGGCCGCCACCGGCGCCGGAAGCACCGATTGTTCGAGCAGTCTGTCGGTTTCCCTGCGCCCGTCCTTCAGGGCGGAAGCCAGGTAAAGATGCTCGTCTGCCGCCCGGTTTTTCCCGTTTTGGCGCAAAATCCCGGCGAGCCTCAGATGGGCATCCGCTGCGTCCGTGGTTTTCCGGAAGGCTTTTAACGCCGGATCGGACTCCCCGTTTTCGGCATAGGCCAGCCCAAGGTTGTTGTGGTAGCGGTGATTGCTTCCGTCAAGTGCGGCCGCTTTTTCAAAACAGGTGATGGCTTCATCGAACTTTTTATCGAGCAGGCAGGAATACCCCAGGTTGTTTAAGATATCGTCCCTGTCCGGATCCAGCAGAATCGCACCTCTGTAAGCCTTTGCCGCCGATTCGTAATCCCCCGTGATATCGTAGGAAATACCCAGTGCGTTGTAGGCTTCGATGTAATCCTGATTTACGGCGACAGCGGATTTAAATTCCTGGATGGCCAGCCGGTGTTTGTTCCGATCCTGCAGATAGCGTCCGCGCCGATAGTAATGCTCGGGGTTTTCATGCGGCCGGATTGAAGACAGGCATTGCTGAATGTCCCAATCGTCGAGCAGTTTACCCCGGATGGCAGATGAACTTTCGCCTGAACTGCCGTCCATTGTCGAACATGCGCCAAATGGAAACATCAGCCATAGGCTCATCATCAGAATTATCATGCGCCTGCCGCTCCTTGGTTTTCGATCCATTTTCCCCTCCCGATTCATTTCGGTATCGATCATTGTGAAATGGCATTAGGTGAATTGGCATTATGCAGTCCGGCTCGTGCCTGTTTGAGGTTCCGGCTGGCTTCCACATAAAAACCCGGGCTCGTATTCAGGGCTTTTTCAAAACAGGCAACAGCATTGTCGTACCTGGCTTCCGAAAGATAGATGCAGCCCAGATTGTTGTAGGCCCTGGATTTGCCGCCGGCTCTGGAAAAAGCCGTCAGCGCTTTGTCGTGTTCGCCCGCCCTGGCCATGGCCATACCCATATTGTTGTAGACCCGGCTTTCTTCCATTCCGTGTTCAATTGCCTTGCCGAAAGCCTCGATTGCTTCCCCGTAGTTGCCTGTCATGTAAAAGGAAAACCCCAGGTTATTGTAGACTGTCGCTTCGCGGGGATTTTCCGCAATGGCCGAGATGTAGGCGTCAATGGCCAAGTCATGCTGTTTTCGAGCGTCATAAATCATGCCCAGGCAGTTATGGGCTTTCCACAGCCTCACATCCAGGGAAACGGCCTTCTTGAATGCCGTCTCGGCATTTTCCATATCCTTTCTCTGAAAAAACGCCCGGCCGAGGCCTTCCCAGGCAAGCGCATGGTCCGGGGCTTCTGCGATGAGCGCCTTGAATACCTCCGCCGCTTCCTCGTTTAGATTGCCTGCCAGTAAAACCAGCCCTTTCTTGTAAGTCACCCGTTTGTTTTCCGGTTCCGCTCCAAGGCATTTTTCATACCGGACAAACGCTTTGGACAGATCCCCCCGGGAAAAGGAAACATCCCCCAGTTGCTCGAATTCAGCTGATGTCATTTCGGGCAACGGTTTAAATGACGAGGATTCGGGAATGCGGTCTTCAAATGCCCCCGAAGCCGATTCGATCCGCGGGCCAAACGACGGTTCGGACCGGTTCCCGCCGAAAGTGGAGCACCCGGTGAGGCCGGCGGCTGTTATCATAATTGCGGTCAGGATAAAGATGAACTTCCGACGCTTTTTCATATCTATTTTCATTTCCCTTTTTTTTGCATCGGTTCGAACTACGTAGGTTGGGCTGACCTCGTAGGTTGGTGCTGAGCGGAGCGAAGCCCAACAACACTGCCTGTAAATGTTGGGCTTCGCTCCGCTCAACCCAACCTGCGAACCTACTGGAGAAACGTTTGGTACACCCGGATTGCCGCCGGCCCGGCGATGACAACGAACAGCGACGGAAAAATGAACACGGTGACCGGAAAGACCATTTTGACAGGCAGCTTTGCCGCCATTTCTTCGGCCCGCTGGTAGCGTTTTGTCCGGAACGTGTCGGAAAACACCCGCAGGGCCCTTGCCACGCTTGTGCCGAACCGGTCGGTCTGGATCAGCAGGGTCGCCAGGTTCTGTACATCGTCTATGTCGGTGCGAAGCGCCAGGTTCCGGAGCGCTTCTTCCCGTTTTTTGCCGGCCCGGATCTCCAGGTTCAAAAAGGCAAATTCATCGCTCAACGCGCTGTTGCTCAGCTTCATCTCCTCACCCACGCGCGCCAGCGCCGCATCGAGTCCAAGGCCGGCTTCCACGCAGATGACCAGCAGGTCCAGGGCATCCGGGAAACCTTCGAAAATGATCCGTTTCCGCTTGACCGTCCGGAAATGGAGCCACAGATCCGGAAGGTAGAATCCGAGGACGGCAAGAAGAACCATCCCGGTTAAGGAATACTGAAAATTCAATGGTTTCATCAGGCTGATGCGAAACATCAGGAAACCGACCGCAAACGCGATCATCAGGAAACCTTTCACACCCCACAGAACGGACGGGGCATTCGGGTTCCGGATTCCCGCCCGAAAAAAACGGAGTTTCATGCGGGTGTATTCTTCCGGTGTACTCGGTGTGATTTTTTTGCCAAAGGACTGGAAGAAAGAAAAAAAGGAGGAGTCTCCTTTGAATCCGTTGCCCCCGGCGCCGTTCATTGCCGGGAATCGATATGGGTTTTCCTGTTTAATCTTTTCGATCATCCGATACCGCTCGGCACGAGTCCGGAAGGCATTCATGATGCCCATGAAAAACAGGCAGAACGCAACAAATGCGATTCCGGAAAAAAGCAGGGGCATGTATTCGGTCGGTTCCATAAAATTCTCGCGGTTCAGGGTTTAAGGTTCTGGATTCAAGTTCAAGGTTCAAGGTTCAAGGTTTTGGGTTCAAGGTTTAGGGTTTGCTGGTTCCCAAGCTCCGGCTTGGGAACCCGGTTTCCGGAAGCTCCCGCTTCCAGTAATTTTTTCCGAATGCTTCACACCCGTATCCTGATCATCTTCCGGATCATCACAATGCCGGCGACCATCATTGCCCCGGCGACATACAGGGCTTTCCGGCCGGACTCTTCAACAAAAAGCGTCCGTATATAAGTTGGATTGATAAAGCTCAGCGCAAGAATCACGCAGAAGGGAAGCCCTATGAGTATGTAGGCCGACAGTTTGCCTTCGGCGGCAAGCGACCGGACCTTGCCGAAAAATTTGAATCGTTCCCGGATCAGGTGGGCGATGTTTTCAATGATCTCGGACAGGTTACCGCCGGTTTCGCGCTGAAGGATGACCGAGACCACGAAAAATTTGATGTCCGGACAGTCAACCCTGTCGGTGAGGTTCTTGAGCGCATCGTGAACACTGATGCCGAAATTGATCTCATCGAGCGTTTCCTCGAATTCCGGCCCGAGCGGATCATCGAATTGCTCGGAGACCATCTTCATCCCGCTGGTAAACGCATGTCCTGCGCGCAGGGATCGGGCGATCAGGTCGAGGGCTTCCGGGAGCTGATTCATGAAGCGCTCCATCCGTTTCTTTTTCTGTACGCCCAGGTAGACAAACGGCCCCGCCCCGGTCATAAATCCGACAACGGCGAAGGCGGCATTTTCCGGAAAGAAGAATCGGCCCGCCAGGAAGCCGGTAAACGACAGCATAAGCGCAAGTAGGATGAAAAAGCCGAGCGGGTAACTGGCATTCGCCTGCCGCCGAAGGCGCTCCAGCGCTTCCGCCCCGGAGAGGTTCGTCAGGATGTCGTTGAACACCGGGACCTCACTCAGGGTTCGTTTTTTTAGAATATCCGGTGATAACCCTTCGTAATTGTCCGAGGAAAGTGCGGCGAGTCTTTTGCCGATCTTCTGCCGGTCCGGGTAGCGGATGTTCCGGTAGGCGAAAAGCGTCAGCTCGATTATGGTCAAGGCCATCACGAACGCGATAATGGTGACGATTCCGATAAGCATGAATTCCTCCGTTATATTTCCATCGCGTTTGACGGGTCGAACAGGTCATAAGGGATTTGAATGCCGGCCGCCTGGAATTTTTCGAGAAACTTGGGCCGCACCCCTTCAAACCGGAAAGTTCCTTTCACGTTTCCTTCGGCATCGACCGTCGACTGGCGGAAGGAAAAGATTTCCTGCATGGTGATGACGTTGCCCTCCATCCCTGTTATCTCCTGGAGGCTGATAAGTTTGCGGCTGCCGTCGGCCAGGCGGGACAACTGGATGATGATGTGAACTGCCGAACTGATATAGCGCCTCAAAAATTCGCTCGGGATGTCGACCTTTGCCATGGCGACCATGGTTTCGAGCCGCATGAGGGCATCGCGCGACGTATTGGCATGAATGGTTGTAAGCGATCCGTCATGGCCCGTGTTCATGGCCTGCAGCATGTCGAGCGCTTCGTTTCCGCGGACCTCGCCGACGATGATCCGGTCTGGCCTCATCCGCAGGCTGTTTTTCACGAGATCCCGCTGGGTGACCTCGCCTTTACCCTCAATGTTCGAAGGCCGTGTTTCGAGCCGAACCACGTGCTTCTGTTTAAGCTGAAGTTCGGCCGAGTCCTCGATGGTGACGATCCGTTCGGTAGCGGGAATGAACCGGGACATAACATTCAGCATTGTGGTCTTGCCGCTGCCGGTGCCGCCGGAGATGATGATGTTGAGACGGGCCTTGACCATTCCCTTGAGCAGTTCACCAATCTGTGGAATCAGCGTCTTATATGCGACCAGGTCGTCGATTTCCAGGGGATCGACAGCAAAGCGCCGGATGGAGACAATCGGGCCGTCAATGGCCAATGGCGGGATAATGGCGTTGACACGGGAGCCGTCCGCGAGCCGGGCGTCGACCATCGGCGAGGATTCGTCGATGCGCCGGCCCACCGAAGATACGATCCGGTCGATGATCTTCATCAGGTGGTCATTGTCCTTGAACCGGCCGCTGGTCGCTTCAAGTTTGCCGAAACGCTCCACGTAGATCCGTTTGTAGGTGTTGACAAGGACATCGGAAACGGTCGGGTCCTGGAGAAACGGCTCCAGTGGCCCCAGGCCCAAAACTTCATCCTCGATTTCCGCAAACAACTTCTGCCGCTCCTCCATATTGAGCGGAAGGGAATCCGAATCTTCGTTCAGGATCCGTTCGACAATATTCCTCAGCTGCACCTGAAGCAGACTTGGGTCCAGGTTGTCCAGCAGCGACAGATCGATCAGGTCGAGCAGCCGGCTGTGGATGCGGGACTTGAGCTCGAAATATTCTTCGGGTATGGCGTGGCCGTCCTCGGCGTCGGAAATCACGTTCAGATTCGGCTTTGCTGAAGATTTTGCTTCCTTTTTCCGCGATGAAAACAGCATGTGAGAATCAGCTCCTATTTAAAAATACGGTGCGGGGTGCAAATCAGGATTTACATTCCGTGACTCCAAAGACGGTGCGGTTTTGTAGGTCGGGATTCAATGTCGTTAATTGAGAAAAAACGATTCGTTTCCGCCGTCACCCCGGCGTAGGCCGGGGTCCAGGAATGTCCGAAAAGACTGGATTGCGGCCTGCGCCGCATTGACGGCCGAAGTTTCATTCTGTTTCCTGGAACGCTTAAGTTTACGTCATTGGATTGTGATTCACATCCTGACGCCCTTTTTCACGATAACAATAGATTGCGTCAGGAAACGAATTTCAAAACCAAGCTCAAATCCGATAAAAATCGTACTCAGGGCTCCTTGCGATTCTCAGTCTATGAGGATTCGCAGGGGCAAACCCGCTCCTTGTCCAGATTTATTCTTCTATTTTCCAAACTCCATTTGCGACCCCCTTCACTTCCCGAATATCCCCCACCGCTTCTTCCCCGCCTTTCCTTCCGTCGGGTACAACCGTTCCGCCAGTTCCACCAGATTCCGAGTCGTAGCCGCCTTCGGCGCTGACTCAATCAGCGGTCTACCCTGGTTGATGGCTGAAATGGTCGACCGGTAATCGTTTGGAATCGTCCAGTAAATTTTGGCTGACAGGCTTTTTTCCGCATCGGCCAGCGAGATTTCAGACTTTTTTAAATACCGGTTGACGACAATTTTCGCCCGCTCGCTTCCCTTGTACCCGAGACTGTTTAATGACTGCAGGAGCCGGTTCGTGTTCGCCAGGCAGGGGAATGTCAAAATTGAGACAAGCAGGGCATTATCGGCCAACTGAAACACCTTGAGCGTGGTTTCGTTTATCGCCTGGCCCATATCGATAAGGATGTAATCGAAATGTTTCCGCATCAGGCCCAGCATGCCGCCCATTTTTTCAGCTGCTTTCGCCATGTGGCCGTTCATTGAATTCGGCGAGGCCAGCAGGTGCACCCCGGACGGATGACGGGTGAGCACGTTCATCAGGTAGGTGGAATCGAGCCGGTCCATATTTTTCAGGATTTCCGCCCAGGTGTAGGCCGGCTTCAGGTCGAGAAACAGCGGGATCTCCCCGAACGTCATGTTCATGTCGATCAGGCAGACGGAAACGTCTTTTTTCTTTTCCGCAAGAATGGTAGCCAGGTTGACGGCAATAGTCGTGGTGCCGACTCCGCCTTTACTGCCGATCACGTGGAGGATTTTGCCTTGTCGGGCAGGGGTCGTATCGGTATTCCGCAGTTTTTTGTCCCGCAATTGACGAAGCGCCTGCCGGACTTCTTCCTGCCGGATCGGCTGGGGAAAAAGTTCCCTTGCGCCGGCCCGCATGGCTTTTCGCAGCAGATCCGGGTCCGCGTCCCGAGAGGTCAGAAATACTTCCTGGCCCGAACCGGTCAGCGTTTCAACGGTTTGAAAATCAGCATCCAGATCTTCCCCGAGTTCCATTATCAGGAGGTCCACGGGCGAAATTTCGTCGGGTGCCGATATCCGGAATCCTTCCGTTGCCCCGATGAGCGATTCCAGCTGGAATTTGATTTTCGTATGCTGACTTTCTATGCGAACGCTGATGACATATTCAGACATAAAGCCTCAATTCTAAATGCAGGTTCAAGGTTCAGGGTTCAGGGTTCAAGGTTCAGGGGTTTTGACAAGCACCGGAATTCTTGCCAGAATCCCGAAATTATGCCCGCCGGTTGCTCCCCGGGGTTCGTGGGCTTTGCAGTCCGGCAGGAAATATATTGATTTCTGCGCATAAGGCGCGGGAGATCCATCCTGGTTCTGGAGTTTGTAAGCGCTTACGAAGTTCTCCCAATTCATTTGCGCATCTGTCTCGGAAGGTGCTTTCCATTGGTTGGCCATTACACCTTCAGATATTTCATATGGCTCATCCATCTCCTTCGGATGATGAGAGTCTATCTTGTCATTTTCATCGTTTATCCACATAACTTTCAACGTAACCGCTCCCGCTGGTTCCTCGCAGGTACCAACATTATTATTCGGGCATTCCACCACCAGCAGGGTCATCTCCCAAGGCGCTTTCTTAGCAACCGTTTCAATCCAGCAGTCGTATAGAAGTCCGAAAGAATCTGTCTTCATGCCGCCATCGGTGGCTACAACCTTTGTTAGATTAATTGACTCAAGGTTTCCTTCGCCACACATTAGATTATCGATGTCTTTCTTTTTTGCGCCGCCCTTGCATGGGTCGTCTTCCTGATCGAAGCTGGTCCAACCTCCAGTTTCATTGGTTTCCACGTTACTGCCGCTGTTGATCATACGCCCGATTCCACAGGAGAATGCGCCATTTATCTCAAGTGCATCATTGCAAATAACGATTGGCTGATCGACTTCAAATGGCTGTAAACTACCGGCAAACCCGATATACGCTACCGCCTTGGCAGAGGCTTCAAAGCTGTCAAAACCTAATACGCTGGCAAAAAAGGACGTGATCGGGGTGGCCTCCCTTCTCGTGATCACTTGGACGGCATTTACGAAGTTGAAGTCATCATCCAGAGCAGTTTCGCTCTGTTCCAGGTTCGGGGGATCTGTCGAAGGGTTCGGGTCAAACGTATTTGTGGAAAAATAATAGTGGCCCCGCTGGATATCTCCGGTATTGTCTCCCTCGCTCCAGTTCACATCCACGGCGACCTTCTGGCTGCTGTTGGCGACTGCGGCATCATAGGCGATCTGGTTTGCGCCTTCGTTGACGAAGGTCCCGTCTTTGTTGTACAGATACCTGTCTCTTATACACATCTGACGCTGCCGACGACTCC